>NZ_JAIXST010000127.1 GCF_027484545.1 Runella sp.
GACCATAATTTACAAAAAGAACCGATACTTTGATGTCCAGAGATTATTTCCTGAACTTTCTCTCGTTTGAACTCCTCACTGAATATCCGCCTTTGACGAATCTTTAAATTTGTACTTTTATTAGGCCTTGAATTTTGTTCGCTCATAAAATAAGTTGATTTTACGTCAACCTATTTTAGGTAATGACAGTTTACAAAAATTAAGCATATACCCTTTATGGAAGCTATAATTTCCCCCGCCGAGTATTTTCAAAACGAAGTACTGCGGCCCATCTTAAAATCACAGAACGAGTTGCTTATTGCGATGTTCCGGCATCAAATCAGTAAGCGAAAGACTAATTTTGATAATTTTTCGCCCGAAGACCAATTCATCTACATCGAACAAACCATTCGTAAAGATTTGAATTTCAGAAGCTTACTATTAGGCACAATCGTAGGACGACTGACACACCAACAATATGATGCTTACTCCCTACAGGAAGAAGAATTGAACCGTCGTACCATCAATATGCTGATTCAACGGCTTCAAAGCCAGTTGGTTAAGCGAAAATAGAAGGTCAGGGAGTAATCACACATTTGGAAAATGAACTGGGCTGCCATTCCTTTTTCCAGCCTCGTGTCGGCGTCATTTTTCGGGCAGCATTGAGCAAACCGGATTTATTGGCTTGAAAAGGGATATAACGTTGAGTCAAGTTATTGGGCGAAGAATCCGTCAATTTCATGGAGACATTGCTCCAGTTGAATTCGACAAATTGAAGAAATTTTTCAATGGAAGTCCGCAAAGCAGGCTCCTTATCGAATCGGTTTGCCGTCATATACACCGACGAGCCGTTGGAGGCTGATACAGTAGTTTGGGTTTGCAATAAATTGTTGCCTGAAAAGTTTTTGAATTCGTATCGCTCGCCTGTGGCAACCCCTTGGGTATCAGCTACATTTTGTTGGTCAATAATCCAGTTAAATTTCCAAAGGATGTTGGACGCTTTGCATGATTCTACAATAAAACCATTGTAAAGCGTGGAGGCTTCTTTGTATTTATTTTCTCGACTTTCAAAAGCTGCATACGTCCCTGATTCTTGCGTAATCGCGCCTATTTTTGCGTTTCCCATGGCAAATGTTACTCCCGTTCCTTTGGCCAAATGGAGTTTTTCAATCGTCAAATCAGCGTTTAACGGCTGTACATAGTTTCTTTTAGCAGGTATATGACTGATAAACGTTCCGACGCGGTGGCGACCGTCGGGAACGTCTTTGAAACCGAAATAGAAACCATCACCATAAAATTTAAGGCGAACGTCGGTTTCCACTTCATCAAATACTGCCCCTGTGATGGCTTTGTTGAGCCACAGGCCGGTTATATCGCTGGCAGAAGATTCGCTCATAAAAGCCGAATTGGTGTTCTTTATCAATAGCTTTTTGACGTAAAAACTGCTTTTGGGGCTTTTGTAAGACGTCCATGTATGTTTGGAACCTACCCACGAGAGTTTTTTTTGCAGCATCGTAGGATACGCTCCCGCATCGGCTACGCTTGGTTTGCGCAAGGCTCCGTCCATGACATAATTGTCTATCCGAACATGATTAGGGGCCTGCGTATAAAGCACTATCGCGCAGGGATATTTGGCGTATAGATTTTTGATATACAGACTGTCTTTGCGTTTATGCACGGTTGGATCCACCTGATTTTCAAACGTAAACGTATAAAAAGGCTTTTCAATAGGGGCATCGCCCCAAACCTCGTTGTCTTGTTGGGCATACAGGGAATCAATAATGACAGCTCGGTGAGCGCCTCGGACATTGACCCCCCAAATCGCAAAATCATCCTGCCGAATATTCAGGTGGTTAAAACCGTTGATTTCGCGAAAGGCTTTTACCGTAATTCGGTCATAGCCTTTATCCTGTTCATCGTTGCGGGTGAAAATAGTAATGCCGCACATGGGCATATTGCGAATCGTCACCGAACCCATCACCAGTTTCGATTTTGGGTTATTGGAAGGGGAAATGATGTGTAAAAAAGCTTCACCTCCCTGACTTAAAGGATTGGAAATCTTTACATTGGCGGCGTTGCCATCCAAAGTAAGCGCACCTGCTAAAGTAAGTTCTGGAATATCTTCCAGTTGAATAACCTTAATGCGATTGAGGCCATTTTTCGCTTGTAACGTTGTATTTTGGAAGTGAAAATCGACCCGCTTTGGGTTGGCAGATTGCTTTGGAGTAATTGTAACGGGTTCCATTTGATAGGTTTTAGCCCCAAAATTAACCCGTTCACAAGCGGATAGTGCTAATAGAAGTGCTTCATTAATACTGCCCGAAGAAGTGGAGGAAGGCAAAAACCAATCTATATTGACCCCATCCTGGTAATCAAAAATCCGTTTAAATCTTCCAGATACTGCACGATTGGCGCTGCTTACAATCGTTCCAACGTTGGGTTCTGATTCCTTATCTTCGGTGTCGTAGTGCCAATCTCCCTGTTTGCCTGCATCCGTTATGCGATACGTTTTTTTAGGCGAAGGATTTGACAGCGTAATCATGGTACGCAGCGTAGTCACCTCTACTTGTGCCCGTATCAATTGACCGTTGAGAACAAATAGAAGGGTTACTGCTAAAATGTGTACGACAGATTTCATGGGAACAAAAGAGTTATTCCCTCTATTAACTCCAAAATCTCCCGATATTATCTGTTGGGCACTAAAAAAATGAGGTCTGATTACAAAATATTCCTAAAGACCCAGAATTTCGATGGCAGCGTAAAAAACAAGGCAAATTCCAACGGTGGTAAGGGAATACATGACGGCATTGAAGGAAGCGCCGTTCATGTACAAAATGTATTGAATGATGAAACCAAGACCCAATACGGCGCCTCCAATGCCCCCAATGATGAATCCTCGCTTTCGGCGTTTGGCGTAATAAGCTTCTTTTTCAGTAGGAGTGTCAAACAATTTCATGTAACTTAGGTTTAGTAAAGTCTAATTAATTCTTTTTATTGTTCAACAAAAATGATTTTTGTCATTTTGTTAAACGGTTGATAATTAGATAATTACTAAAAATAAGTTGATTCAATTCTTTAATAAGAGCCTAAACAACACCAAACTATTTTTTTCTTAACTCCCACCAAGTCCACATAGCACCTAAAAAATCGGCGATACCCAACGGAATCAAGGCAGGTTGTGCAAAGCCCAGCAGGACAAATGCGATAAAAGAAACCAAAACAAGGCAGCGCGTCAGAATGGAGATACGCAGAAAAGGCTCGTAATTACTTGGAGCCCCTGCCACATAATAAAGCCCAATGTTGAAAACCAATATTCCCACTACTCGAATATAGACTTCCTGAGTAGGCAGAAGAAAAAAAGTTTGAAGCATAAAATTGGGAAAGAACGTAATGAGAAAGCCTAATCCCAATAAATAATAGCCGAAGTAATAAACGGATTTTGCAGCGCGTGTCATGGAAATAAAGGGTTTAAGTAGTTGATAGTCAACAAATATAGTAACGTTCAACTACTTAATCAATCATTCGGATTTATTCCTGATACGAATGTGTCATCAACTGATTATTCCTCCCTTTTTTTCTCATTCCGCATCTGAATCACGTAGGAAGCAAGCAAACCCGCTCCACCAAAAATCATCACCAACGAGATTTGAATTCCATCCCCGAAAGAATCATTTGTAAAGGGAGCTAAAATTGTGCCTATTAATAATCCTAATCCAGCTCCCACTACCAATAACCCAATCCGAAGTGTATTGTCTGGACTGATACGTCGGCGTTTTTGATTTTCAAGAGGGTTAAGCCCTTTGGAAATCATGGCCATTCGTTCGATGTTTTCGAAATAGCGTAGAAAAATAATCATTGTCAAACCGCCCACAATGGCGACAATCGGAACTGCAATAGCTGCTGCGTGCATTTTTGTATCAGTTTAAAGTAAATGTTTGGTTCGTTTTGGCTATATGATGCAACCTACCCAACTATAGGTTACAGGGAACTTTAAAAATTATTCAGGAAAAAAAATCTTAACTTCGTTGTAACCTGTTTTCCTCTTTGTGCATCCAATCCATTGTGAATGAACATCAGAAAGATATAGTCATTATTGAGCGAATTAGGACGGGCGACAAGTCGGCGTATCGAGACTTGGTACAGCGTCATAAGGATTTTGCTTTTACGGTGGCCTATCGCATTCTGAATCACCGTGAAGAGGCCGAAGAAGCAGCGCAGGATGCGTTCATGCAGGCATTTGGGGCGTTGAAAGATTTTAACCGAACTGCTAAATTTACAACGTGGTTTTATCGAATTGTGTTCAATGCTGCCTTGGGAGCCAAGCGCCGACAAAAGCCTACGGAAACGATCACAGAAACTCACGCGTTGGCCTTTTCAGTGATGGATACGACGCAGGGAATTCACAAAAAAGAACGTTTTACCCAAATTCAATACGCTTTGGCACAACTTTCGCCGGATGATGTGACAATGATTACGTTGTTTTATCTCAAAGAGCATTCGTTGGAAGAAATAGCCGAGATTACCGCGATTTCTTCGGAAACTATCAAAGTGAAACTGCACCGTGCCCGTAAACGACTGGCGGATGTGCTGCGGTCGCAATTGGGGGCTGAAGTAAAAAATTTGTACTGAAATGGACTTACTGACCAACGACGAGATATTTGAGGTACTGGACGGAATAGCCCCTGCGGCAGTTCGCCAACGGCATCAACAATTGATGACGATGGATGAAAACTATCGACTGTACTTCAATGAGTTGCGCGATTTGCACGAAGGCTTGGCGGTACTACCGCTGGAAAGCCCTTCTTTAGCTTTTGAAACTAAATTGATGAGCAAGTGGGAAACTGCTCAATCCATTTACAAGATACCTGTTCTGCTCAGAATCCTTCCTTTCGTTTTAGCCGGTGTAATGGTACTGGTACTGATAGGTACTTTTATTTTCTGGAGATTACAACCTGCAACTGACAGTGGGGCAGGCAATGTGTATGAAGATTTTTTGAAGAACATTGACCTCAAAATGATTCAGAGCCTGTTACTCCCTATCAATTCGTTGCTTTTGCTCCTGATTATTGAACGAATAGTGAAGAATCGCTGGAAACGACGTTGGGGACAGGCTTGAAAAGCTGGCGGTGTTTTGCCAACTTTGCAGTTTCCAAAAGTCATTTTCCGTGAATCTACAACAAGCTTATTCGGCCGAGACGTTTCGTCAGGATGCTCACAAATTGGTGGATACCTTGGCTGACTATCTTCATGCCGCCCAAAGTCAACAGTTTGAAACCGTTATTCCTTATCGGTTGCCCGAAGATAATCTTCGTTTTTGGCAGGAAGATTTACAACAAGGCATTGGCGATTCAACTGCCCTGTTTGAAGAAATCATTTGCCAATCCAATCATTTGCATCATCCGCATTACATGGGGCATCAAGTGTCGCCGCCGTTGCCGATTGCTGCCTTAGCCGGGCTATTGACCGGGATGCTCAACAACGGGATGGCCGTTTATGAAATGGGTCTTGTTTCCAATCCTTTGGAACGAATACTGAGTGATTTACTGGCCGAAAAAATCGGGTTTACTTCTCAATCTTCCGGATTATTAACTTCGGGCGGAACCTTGGCCAATTTGACGGCTTTACTCTCGGCCCGGGCTGCCAAAGCCCCTACCGACGTTTGGGAAGACGGAACAGCTGGGCGTTTGGCCGTTATGGTTTCTGAGGAAGCTCATTATTGCATCGACCGTGCCGCAAGAATTATGGGAATGGGAAGTGAGGGCATTATTAAAATTCCGACCAATGCCCGTTTTCAAATGCGAACGGAGCTTTTGGAAGTGCATTACCAACGAGCAAAAGAAGCAGGTCTGACGGTCATTGCAGTCATAGGCAGTGCCTGCTCTACTTCAACGGGGTCGTATGATGACTTAATTTCCATTGGTGATTTTTGCCAACAACATAATCTGTGGTTTCACGTAGACGGTGCTCACGGAGGAGCCGTTGTTTTCTCCGAAAAATATAAATCGTTGGTCAAAGGAATAGAACTCGCCGATTCGGTTGTCATAGATTGGCACAAAATGTTGATGACACCCGCTTTGGCTACGGCTCTGATTTTCAAAAACGGCGAAGATTCTTTTCAAACCTTCCATCAAAAAGCGCAGTATCTGTGGGCAAACCAAGGCTCCCACGAATGGTTTAACTCAGGAAAACGGACGTTTGAGTGTACCAAGCTGATGATGAGTGTCAAAATTTATTCTATTCTGAAAACCTGCGGAGAAGGCATTTTTGCCGAAAATGTAAATACCCTGCACGATCTGGCGAAGGCTTTTGTTGAAATCCTGAATGTTAATTCGGCGTTTGAATTGGCCATTGAGCCACAAAGCAATATTGTTTGTTTCAGATACGTAGGGGAGGGGAGTAGCTCCGAAAACTACAACACACTCAATGCAACGATTCGGCAGCGACTTTTGGAAGAAGGAAAGTTTTATATTGTGCAAACCACCTTGCGTGAAAAATTGTACTTGCGGGTATCGCTTATGAATCCACTGACAACGGTCCGGGACTTGAGGGCATTGCTGGAAGAAGTTGAGAAAATAGCAAAGGAAATGGGATAAGCGTTGGAGGCTAAAGCAAGACAATGTCATTGGCATTAGCCACTTCAAAATTTTGTGTTTTAAGGTTTTGAGAGATAACAACCGAAGATTCTCTGGCTTTGGCTACGGCAAGTAATGCATTGTTTACATCCAGTATTTCCACGACTTCTCCTGCTTCAAAATCACCTTCTACGGTTTTGATACCTACCGCTAAAAGGCTTTTTCGGTTTTGGAGCGCCTGTCCGGCACCAGTATCAATGATGATTCGTCCGGCTACCAAACTGCCGCTGCCAAGCCAACGGTTGCGAGCCGAAATGGCATTTTCCTGCGACGCAAACACCGTTCCCGTTTCTTCTTTGAAGGCGCGCAAAATACCATCCGGTTCGTTCATTCCGAAGATAATGGTCCGGATTCCCATGCGCGTGGCCAGTTTAGCAAAAGTGAGTTTGGAAGTCATCCCACCCAATCCCACGCTGGATTTATCGCTGCGAACGTACTGAAATACGTCATTGACCTGCGAAACGGAAGGGATCACTTTTCCTTTATCGTCCAGCAATCCGCCCACCGACGTGCACAGCATCAACGTATCTGCCCCAAAACCAACGGCAATGAGCGTTGCCAACTCGTCGTTATCCGAAAATTTTAATTCGTGACTGCTTACTACGTCGTTTTCGTTGACAATGGGAATAATTCCGTTTTTCCATAGCTCCTGAAAAGTGTCTTTCATCTGCAAAAACTGGTCGCGGTTGGCAAAATGCCCCCGTTCGCACAGACTTTGCGCTACCGGAATATCGTAAGGAGAAAAAAATTGAGCGTATTTATTCAGAAGCAACAAATTGCCGATGGCGGCTGCGGCTTTGCGTTGGGTGATTTCGCCTGCGTAGTCACGGATGTACTGTTTGCCCGCCGCCACTGCTCCTGATGACACAATCACTAAATGGTATTCGGTATACAACTGCGCCACTTGTCGCGCTATCTCGACCATCACCAACGGATTCAACTCACCATTGGCCTTGGTAATGGCCGCACTTCCAAATTTTAAAACTAAGATGGATTTTGACATAACTCGTAATCTTTGCGGCAAAGTTACGAAGGTCACGGGCTTACCCAAATTTCAAAGGAGAGGAATGGCTATTAATGAGGAAGCGGAGTAACTAAATGTAAAAAAATTAAGCATTGAAACAGATTATTTGAAACGCATAACGTTATGTGTTATGTTTGTGTAATGATAGATAGTTTCCAGCATAAAGGTTTGCGACTTTTTTTTGAAAAAGATGAGTCTTCAAAATTGCAACCTCATCATATTGAGAAGATTCGTCGTATTCTTTATCGCTTAGATGAAGCCCAAACTATTGAAGATATGGACATCGTTGGTTGGGGCTTACACCCGTTGGTAGGTAACTTAAAAGGGTTTTGGTCTGTTAAAATTAATGGGAATTATAGAATTATTTTCCGTTTTGAAGACGGAAATGCGTATGATGTTGACTACATTGATTATCATTAAAAAGGAGGAAAATAAGATGAATAGAGGCATGAGACCACCACATCCCGGTTCGATGATACGGGATTTGATAGAAGGGATAAAGGAAGAAACAGGGCAAGAGTTAACCATTCGGCAGGTCGCAAAAGGATTAGGGATTACACCTAAGACTTTATCTGGTATTCTGAATGAACATCAAGGTATCAGCACCGAAATGGCTGTTCGTTTATCAGAGGCTTTTGGCTCAAAACCTGAATTTTGGTTGAAATTACAACGGGATTATGAACTTTGGTACGCCGAAAAGAAAGTAAATAGAGCTGCCATTGAGCATTTTTTGCCATTGCCAAAATCAACGCCGGAAGTGACTCTACAAACAGCTTAAAAGTTACTTGTTTGTCTTCACAATCGTCAACTCATCTTTGACTTTACCCTCTACATCAAGGCAACGATATGTTAGCTGATTATTATCAATCCGAATGTGCTGATACACAGGGCCGCTTTGAAAACGAGCCGCTGCGTAGTCTTCCTCAGACCAGTTTTTGTGTTGGCTCGGGATGCTGATTGAAATCGTATAAATAGTGCCTTTGTCGGGGGAAGCAACGGTCTTTTCGGCAAAAATCGGTTTGCTGCGCATGTAGTAATGAATGTGTCCGCTCATGACCATGTCCACGTGATAACGGTCAAAAAGGACTCCCCACTCTTTGCGAATTTGGGCGTAATCCTCTTCGAAATTGTAGGGCGGAAAATGCAGCATCACAAACTTCCATTTGGCTTTCGAATTGGCCAATTGTTTTTCAATCCAAGCGGTTTGTTCGGTGTTGGAAAAAGTCCCGTCAATCATGACAAACAACGCATTTTGGTAGTGAAATGAGTAAGTGCGTTCAGTTGGCAATTTTTCAGGGCCATTGCTTGGAAGGCTAAATAGGTTCTGATACATCGCTGCTCCCAAACCGTCCTGACTGTCGTGATTGCCGGGAATGGGCATTAGCGGTTTTTGGCTGAAAATTTGCCCCGAATGATGAAAAAACTCGTCCCATTCGTCGCGGTTGAGTCCGGTACTGACCAAATCGCCGATGATGGAATAAAAAGAAATTTCGGGGTGACGGCCCAATGTTTGACGCGCCATGTTACCCCAATCGGGTGATTTGTGGGTATCGCCAAACCAGATAAAGGAAAACGCTTCGGGCGTCGCTGCCTGAGTTTTGAAAGACGCAATTTCGGACCAAGCACCTGTTGTACCAACCCGATAAAAATAGGTGGTAGCCGGTTTCAGTTGAGTAAGATGCGCCGTAAAGCGCTGAACATAGCGGTCGTTGGGCAACAGGCGATCTTCCATTTTGAAACTCGTGGCAGTAGCCGTGAGGGTATCTTTAGCAGCTTCTGCCCAATAGATTACCGTGCCGTTTTTTACTTCCTGTTTGTTGCGCCATTGAATGTCCATCGTTGTGGTCGGGTCACTGCTGATGGTTAGCATGATTTGGTCGGGACGATTGGTCGCAGGATAGAGTGTTTGACGGAAAGCCCCCATTAAATGAGCTTCGCGGGCGCGACCTCGAACAGTGGTAAACAAGGTTTGACCTATCAAAGATTCAGATACTTCGGAAAGGAGCAAATCATCCCAATCGTGGTACGTAAAAGCACCGACCTTCATTTGTTGGAATTGTTGATTTTCGGGAAATACGTTTGAAATGACCGGTTTATCTCCCTTTTTTTGCGCTCCTACACTCAGAAAATACACAGGGCGGTGTTTGTCAAAGCCGTTGATTCCCAGTTCAACTTTGCCTGTGTCATATTTTTTTTGCCAAACATCGTAGGTATATTCTTCGTTTTTAACGAGCATGGCGGTTTTCTGAAATCCACTTTTTTCAAGCCAAAACGGAAGTGTTTTTTGATTTTGGTCCCGCATCAGAGAAACGACAACGGGCACGCTTACGTCGAATGTCCAATAACGCGTGGCTAGCGTTTGTTTTTCATCTTCCGAAAGAAAAGGAAGAATGTAGCTTTCAGAAATGGTGTCGAGTTGAGCAGATGTTAGTTTTTCGTACAACCTCGTAACGACACCGTCCATTACTTCGTGAACCGAACTTGTAGGTTGAGTGGTAGTGCAGGAAACAGCACTGATAAACAACAGAATACTTGCTAAAAATGGGGTGGATTTCATTGTCATTACTGTCACCGCTGCGTCTTTGCGAGGCTTGCCGCAGCGGTGGCTTTTATTTATTTAGGAGGATATTGCTTTTCCAGCCACGCGATCATCTTGGCAAAAACATCAACGGCAGCGGAGGGACTCATGCCGTGTTTTTCTTTGGGATACAATTCCAATTGGGTTAAAACTCCCAGTGATTGTAGTTTTTTGTGCAAATTTTCGGCTTGACTCACGTTTACAAGCGGGTCTTCCACTCCATGAAACGAAATCGTGGGCACGGCGCTTTCTTTGGTCAAATGAAGCAATGGACTGGCATCAATGCAAATTTGCGATTTGGGATCAGCATCTCCCAAAAATCGGATAACGGTATTGTTGGCGTCACTGCCATCGGCACGTACTGATTTATCCGTCAAATCCGTAGGGCCCCAAAGATTAAGTACGGTTTTTACCTGTTTTTTAGGGTCGTGTTTATACGCATAAAGCAAGGCCAAATGGGCACCCGCGCTGCCCCCTATGAGGGCAAATTCATTGCCGTTGAAACCATACCTCGCCGCCTTACTTGATAAAAAGGCAAGTGCTTTTTTGATATCCTCAATTTGAGCAGGAAACAGATTTTTTCCATCTTTTACCAAACGGTAGTTAATAGACACCACCATGTAGCCTTTTTCTCCTACCAAATCGTCAATGAGTTGTTTGGGAAATTCACTTTTGTCACCTCGGTTCCAAGAACCGCCGTGGATATAGACGACTAACTTTGTGTTGCTGTTGTGGTTGTCGGGATAGTACGCATCTAATAGATTATCCTTGCCTTCGGCATCCCCGTACGAAACGTCCATCAGCGATTGATAAGTTGGTTTTTTAGGAACATTCGCCGCATTTTTGGCTACGCCATCTCGCCAATTGTTCTTTTTTAAATAATTGACCAAGTCTTCCGGATGATCGGTTTGGACTCCGTTTACTCCTTTTTGTAAAGCGCTGTCCCATGCCTGCGGTCCTTCGGAGGGACTTTGTACATCCAACCAAACTCCTACACCCTCATTTTGGGCAATTTGGACCATTTCTTGGTCGTAGATATTGTCTAACGCTTCAATTTTGACTTGACCGAGAAAAAAACGCAGTTGGTCTTTGTTCTTTACATCGTCAATCAGGCTCGTCATCAGCGGCATTTGAGGGGCCACATTGCGCCACTGCTTATAACTTGGTATTTTGTTCAGATAGACAACTACCTGATTTTCCATGCCCTCCGCTTGGATTTGCTTCCAGGTTTCGGCTGCGTCGGCATCTTTGAAATCCAGATAAATATTGATTCGATTTTTACACAGTTTCAATACCTCCTTAAACTCAGGAATGCGGTGTACCGTTGCATCGGTAGGCTTGCTGTTTTTTACCTGCAATTTTTTGAGCTCAGCCAATGACTTTTCGTTGACTTTTCCCGTACCGTCGGTCATGCGGTCAACGGTATCATCGTGCTGAACGACCAAAAATCCGTCTTTACTGGTTCGCAAGTCAACTTCTACGTAGTCTGCGCCACTTTTGATGGCTTCTTCGTAGGAAGCTAAGGTGTTTTCGGGCACATTCACATGGTTGCCTCGGTGAGCAATCACCACAAATTTATTCTTTGAGGCTGGCAAAGGAGCAAGGCCATTCTGGGCAAAGCTACCCAAAACACTCAACCCGCAGGCAAAAACCAATATGAAATTTGTAAATAATCGTTTCATTTTTCTCCCGAACAGTTAGTCAAAAAAACAGATTTTAGTATAAGAACAATCTTCCAATGGATTAGAAATAAATTACTTTGTGAAGAAAAAATGGGTGGATAGCTCTACACTTTTAACCTTTGAGGTGTCATGACGGTTTGCTGCTCATTTTCATTGAGGAGCTGGTTGAAGTAATGCTCCAGAATAGTTGAATATTCCGGAGACATTTCTTTTTCTCCCAGCCCGGCCAGCAACTCGTCAAGCTCCTCTTTTGATAACTCATTGCTGAGCAGCTTGTCAATTAGGTGTTCGGGACGGGAGCGTATGGGTTTAGTATCTGTTTATAATACGCTCAAAATGGCTGAAAAGACTACTTAAAGCACTTTTTTCTGGTTTGTGACAAATACGCGGGTACTTACTGTATAAGTGCCACCGTTAGGATTTTTGTATTTCAAATCCACATAAAAGGCTTTGTAGCCCGTAGCTGAATACGTTTCTTTTAACTTAATGTTGGAGGTGTTAGAAACACCCAAACTCTTGCTTGTCCATTTGTCGTTTCTGAAATCACGGTCGGTAGAGGTAGTTGTCCAAAGAATAGCATCTACCAAATCCGCACTTTCCGTTTTGACATTCAGATCCGCTGATTTTTTGCTTGATGAAATTTTCCAAGTAGGCAAAGGATAGGTTTTATTATCTAATGTCGTACCAAAAAAGGCACTCAGGGCTTCCAAAGCCTGTGCGCCGCCACCCAAATCGTGTCCTGCGTTTGGCACATAGTGAATCATGTTTTTGCCAGGAATTTGGTCGTAATAATGCTTGATGGCGTCTACGGTCCAATATTCATCGTTAGTGCCGATGAAAATCATTTTTGGAACCGTCAGTTTAGCCCGGTAGGAGTAAGGATCAACCATTGTGGTGATGGCATTTCCTTGAGAAGTGTTGGCCGTTTGTGGAATTTCAAGCTTTACATAATCTCCAATTTGCTCGCTGTATGCCCCGTACGTTTTCAGTTGATAATCAAGCGTAGCTGGCATGTTAAGCATGTCAATTACCATCGGCCCGATGGCTTTTACCCGGCTATCGTCAATGGCTGCCGTGAGCCAAGTCGTCCAACCGCGTTTGGAAGCGCCCGTTACCAAAAAGTTATTTACATCGTGTTTCAGGTTCTGTTTGGAAAATGCCTGAATCGCATCCATAGAGCGTACGGCGCTTTTTACCATTGGAAAAAGCAAAGGCCACGAATAATCACCGTCTTTTTTGAAGTTGTGAAGGGTATAGGAAATCAACGCATCTTCGGTCAACTTGCCAAACAGGGGTTGGTTGGGAGCTTGTTTCAACAATGCTACAATGGCTTTATTTTTGGTAGAGATACCTGCCAGTGGAAGCCAAAATTTGTCTTTGTCGCTCCAGTTAGGTTGTTCGTTTTTGTTAGAACCTCCCGTAATGAAGAGCATAGCACCGTCGTGCAGATTTTCTTTGGGAACCAGTACGGTCAATTGGTGACGCCAAACAATCCCTCTCCAGGTCTGAGAAGTAAGCAACAAATTATAGCCCGTCACATCACCCATGGGAAATGTGTCTTTCAACTCCCATTTGAACGTGTTGTCTCCGTTATTGATATAGCTTTTGAGGGCAGTCTCGGGCGTGATGGCCTTTTGCTGGGCTTTGAGTTGTAACGTGAAGGCAAAAAAAGTAAGGAATACAATAAAAGAGGACTTGCGCATGATAGTGAATTGAATGTTGAGGAAAGAAATAAACAAGTGAGCAAAATTGCAAATGGGCAAAAATGGAAGTCGTCTATTAACGACGTATAAACTAAGTATGTATTTTTTAGCCGGACACATTTACCTAATAACGGTTAACAATTAACGGTTTTTTACTCCGGCTTCGGGCTTTCTTTCACAAGCTTAAGAGCTTGCTCGATGTAAATTTCGCCCGTCATTTCACCCAAACTCGTGCGACTTACGTACTCGTATCGTTTGAAACTGTTGAAATCTACTTTAGTAAGCATATAGCCATACGCATCGTTGGTCAGTCCAAAAAGGAAGGGCAATTTGGTATTCATGTTACGTTTTACATAGTAACCAATATTAGGTAACGCTTCTCCCGGGATGGTGAGAATTTGAGCGGGGCCAATGTTTAACAGGTTCAATTGTGTACTTACAGAATTGTCTTTGGCGTTGGGATGCTTGAGCGGAGAATTTTTAAGAATGAATTTCATCATTTCAGATTCTACGGGAAACTCCAATTTTCGGGAAGTGCAATACAACGCCGGATTTTCCAAAACAGGAGCCTCATTCACAATTCGTAAGGCTTCGTCGGCCAACAGTTCTCCGATTCTGATACATTCTTCCCACGTATTGGCTTCTGTATTGGCTTCGCGGCGTGTATCAGCCGTTACCATGCCTCCTTGGGCACCGTTCATGAAAATGGCCATTCCTCCTGCTTTAGCTTCGATGCGATCGTACAGAGGCCCGCACAAATCAGGACTTATAATGCCTCTTCCTGACCCAATCACTTCGGGGTGAATGGCGTAGTTAACCAGAGTGACAATGTTCTTGCCTTTGTTGGTGCCCGTTGTTGCAATGGCTTGAATAATACCGCAACGAGGGTCATACAAAGCGGGCGCGTAGTAGTTGTAGGCAATGCTTCCTTTGGCTTCTCCCACGGCGATTTTCAGCGTTGCAGGTTCGAGTTTGGTAATTGCTTCATTGACTGCATCCGCGATTTTTTTGACACAATCGTCTAAATAAGTTAAGTCAGCAGAAGATTTGCCGGTTTGGTCAGGAAACGCGTAGGCATCAGGCCCGCTGTGGGTATGAGTACAGCCAATCAACACATTTTCGGGCGGAATACCTTTGATCAATGCTCTGGAACGATTTCCTAATACTGACGACCAGCCCAAATTATCTACGCTTACAATGGCGATACGCGTTGGACCTTTTTCCAAGACCAAGACCCGCGCAAATAAGTCTCCCTTTTTTTCGGTGGTTTTTTTAGGAGTGCCAATGCCTCCTGAAGCGGGCAAAAGCGGATTGGGAGTAATTACCTGTAAAGCAGTTCCAACTTTTAACGTTTGAGAATGTCCCGTGAATGCAACGGCACACAGGCAGAAAATGATGCTGAGAAATAAGTTGTATTTTTTCATTTTGGAGATAATAAGGGTGGAAAATCTTCCACCCTTATTGTATAGTAATCAAATAGGAACCTTAAAGATTTACCAAGGTTTGCCGGTACCTTGAATCACCCACGGCTTTGACCAAGGGCTATTTTTTCCATCAATTGTTGAGTACGAAGTTGTTTCCAACTTGCTCATCGCCGACTCGGTATTGGTTTTATTCAAGTTACGTTCGTCGAGCATGTAGTAAAACCGAACCGGCAACACACTGCGTTTTGCCTGTGGACCTGCTTTGAGCTCAGGGAAGCCTGTTCGGCGATAATCGAACCAAGCTTCCTGAGCTGCTGTCCAGCTTGAAATCCATTTTTGTTCAATGATTTGTTTCAACGTGCCATTGTATTTTACGTCAGCTCCGGCAATATAAGCAGCATAACTGCTTGTAACTCCCCACGTATCCATTGAGGCTTTTACACCTGCTTCGTAGTTTGTTTTGGCATCACCCGCAGCCCAACCTTTTAAGGCTGCTTCGGCCAAAATAAAGCGTACCTCTGCTGCTGACATCAGACGGGATTTTAACAAAGGTCCTTTGGCTTGTCTGTAAATATCATTAACCCAAGACACGTGCGGATTATTAGCACCCTGTTCGGCAGTAGGGCTGAGGTTATAAGAAGCTCCTCCCACGATTGCAATCGGCAAACCTACGTATTCATTTGTGTTGTATTCTTTACCTGCTACTTTGTCGGGAGAGAGATTGCGTTTAGTACCATCAATCTTGTCAGTGCCTTTAGGAAGAGATGGATCCACCACAATCTGTATTTTTACTTTATTGGCCCAAATGGCCAAACGAGGGTCTTTTAAAGCGAGTAATCTATCGACAAAAGGAGCCGCCATTTTAATTCGGCGGTAGTTGCTCTCGCTGGCATCGTAGATGGCGTTGGAAGGCCAGGAATCAGCGTCGCTGTTTCCCGCAAATGGCATGGCGGCATCGTCGGCAATGGCCGTAATAATGGGGTATTGCGTAGCGTTGGCAACAATTTTTTCAATCCCCGCTTTTGCTACGTCCGGTTTCTTGCCTGAAATACGCATGTAGTAACGCAAAGCCAAAGAGTTAGCCAATTTTCTCCATTTAGCTGGTGCGCCCTGGTAAAACACATCGGCAGTTCCTACGGTAGCGGTATATTCAGTTGCGTTTTTGGAGAGCAGTGTATTGGCTTTCTCTAAATCGGCTAAAATTCCCGTATAAATAGCTTCCTGTGAATCGAAGGCGGGGAATGTGTTTTCAGCACCGCCTACGGCGCCCTTCAAAGCGGCAGAATAGGGCGCATCTCCCCACAAATCAGTGATAAGACCATACATCATAGACTTCATCACTAAAGCAATGCCTTGGTGCAATTCTGAATTGATGGCTACGCCACGGTCATTCACGTATTGATTGTTGCGCAGGATATCGTAATAACCCGTCCAGCTTTGACTGCCGCCCCAATCGTACTCGTTGTGGCCACCGCTCCAGCCATCTTTTTGGGTATGTTGCATCACCCCCGCTATGTCTTGATATCCTAAGTTGACAAATGCTTTTCCCGCTTCTGTCAGTACAGTGGAAAGTACCAAATTGGGGTTAGCATTGTCGGGG
Organism: Runella sp.; assembly: GCF_027484545.1. Lineage (GTDB taxonomy): Bacteria > Bacteroidota > Bacteroidia > Cytophagales > Spirosomataceae > Runella. The sequence goes on from NZ_JAIXST010000127.1 coordinate 16,623, forward strand.
TTGACCCCGTTCGGGTTTACGTTCAGTTCTGTTAAATCCTTGCAGGAAAATACTGTACAGGAAAACAGAAACGCGAAGCATGTGAATTTAAATGTATTGAGTTTCATTGCTTTAATGTTGTTTATGTTCTCTTAAAAAGTTAAACCTAATTTAAATCCGACAGGAATCACCCAAGGATTGACATTGTAGCGCTCAATTCCTTGTTTGAATTGGCTTCCTCCCTGTACACCTGCTTCGGGTTGGAACGCATTTTCGGGGTCAATGTTGATTTTAGCAGCAGTCCACAAAATGATGTTTCTACTATACACCGAGAAGTTGGCGCTTTGTACACCCACTCTTTTCAGGAATTTTTGCGGTAAGTCGTAGCCAACGGTGATTTCTCTCAATTTTAGGAAAGAAGCATCGTACAAAAATGCCCTTGTGAAAGACCATGCCGTACTTCCCGCAAAAGGAAGAATGGTAGTCCCCGCACCGCCCAAGTTTTCTTTATAACCGGTTGGGTTTCCGTTTGCATCATAACCTGTTGCAATGACACCGGGAATAAATACACCGCCGTGGGGCAATGTGTAAGGGCCATATTTGAAAGGATAGCCGCCGTAATCAGGGGTTGGACCGCCTACTAATGGGAAGTAATTGCCGTTGATTCTGATAAGTTGATCTTGATTGGCTACCAAGTAGTCACGCAATGCCTGCCCGGTCAGTCCGTTAGGATTAATGAGTTTGTCTAAGAAAAGTTGTGATTGACCATTTTCTTCGCCGTAACGGTAGGTTTGAGACACAAAATCTCCGCCATTTCTCCAGTCAAATGACAGGCTCAAACTAAAGCCTTTGTAAGAAACGGAGGTCTGCATTCCCATGATAAACTTAGGGTTGAAGTTACCAATCTTATTTTTGGTATTGATGGCATCAATGGATTGCCATTTGCCCGTTTGATCCAAGATCGGATATCCGTAGTAAGGAGATTCCTTGTTTTCAACGGTTACGATTTTGGCATCATAAATATCTCCGATTTGCTCCCCTACGTACGTCCATGCACCTCCTTTGGCATCCTGCCATAAGGTGTAGTAGGGTAAGTCATCCGATAGCGATTTGATAGTGGTGCGGTTGCGGGTCCAGTTGGTGTTCAAATCCCATCTCCAATTGTTTTTGTCAATAATGGTCCCACCCAAGCTCAATTCAAACCCTTTGCTTACTAACAAACCGGCGTTGATGTTTTTGGATGAATAGCCCGATGAAGGCGGCAATTTGGCACTTAAGATTTGGTTACGGTTTTCAACCATGTAATACGTACCGGAGAAACGCAGACGGTTTTTGAATAAATTCAAATCAATTCCACTCTCGTAAGAGGTTACAATTTCAGGTTTCAAATCTGAGATAAGGAGTGTACTGGGTGAAGAAAGACGGGGAATACCATCCCAAGTGCCTGCATTGCCCAACGTTCCGAGTAACTGATAAGGACTCGCGTCATTACCCACTTGAGCAAACCCTGTTCTGAGTTTCAACATGCTGATTTGCGTTGGCAGAGGTATCATTTCGTTTACCAACAAACTCAAAGAGGCGGATGGATAAAAATAGGAACGATTGGCAGCCGGCAACGTACTAGACCAGTCGTTACGGGCCGTAATGTCCAGGAAAATCATGTCTTTAAAGCCCAGATTAGCCAATCCATACACGCTGTACATAGCGCGTTGAAACCAGCTGCTGTTGTAATCTAAGTTGGCAGGAGCAATGTTTTGGATGTTGTATACTCCCGGTACAATTAAACCCGTGCCGTTTTTAGTTGCATTGGTGACATTGGAACCTCTCTGATAACGCGAGTTTCCTCCCACTGAAACAGAAAAATCAAAATCTTTGAGGTCTTTTTTGTAAGTGGCTAAGAAATCGGCATTTCTTTCAAAATTGGCAATGTTGATAAGCCCATACGCACCGCGAGGATCATTGGTATAGCTATTGGCTATTTTCATCTCACGATTCTCGTTGTAAGTATCCAATGCATATCTACCCATGATACTCAACTCAGGGGTAATTTGCCAATCGGCTCTTACGTTTCCAAAAATACGATCCCGAACAAAGCTGTTGTTGACTTCATTCGCCAAAAAGTAAGGATTGTTGTAAATTCCTTTGAATTGAGAACGTTGTTGAAGCCCTTCCTGACCCGGAAGCCAGTAATTTTCTAAATCTTTAATATCAGTGTGCGGAGAAACGGCATACGCCCATTGAAGAGGGTTGGTACCACGGTTACCAGCAGGACGGTTATTAGAATTGGAACGGCTCAAATCAAGGTTGCTGCTTACTCTCAATTTTTCGCTAACCTTTACGGAAGAGTTTAAATTAAACGTGTTTCTGAATAAATCAGAATTAGGAATAATTCCTCTGTTCTGCATGTTTGAATACGACAACCGATAGCTGTAATTGTCATTACTGTTGGCTACCGATACGCCGTTGGTTGTCGTAATACCCGTCTGAACAAAGTTTTTGACGTTGTTAGGATGAGATACCAAAGGCATCTTAATGGGCTTTCCATTGGCATCAAGCGGGCTGTTCCACTGAACTTCCTCGTATCCTTTGTCCAGAGCCGCACCGTAAGTGGCACCTACGTTTTCCTGAATCAACCCACCGAATGGATTGGTAAGCGGGTTGCCGCTGACAGAGGGCGGAATGGCCGAAAATTGGCCTGGGCCAAACTGCGTTTGCCATTTCAAAAATTTAAACGGTTTATCAAAAACCGTATTAGAGGTAATTGAAACAGTCATTTTTTTAGCCTTTGAGCCGCTTTTTGTCGTAATCAATACTACTCCGTGTCCTGCACGTGAGCCATATAGCGCGGCAGCACTTGGACCTTTCAGGATAGAAACGCTTTCAATGTCATCTGGGTTTAGGCTGGAAATGGAGTTGCCGAAATCGGCACGGTTATCGTTTCCTACCTGGCTGATGTTGTTCAGTGTATTGGCCAAAGGCACGCCATCGACAACAAAAAGCGGCTGATTATCGCTGCCCAGTGAAGTAGCTCCCCGAATTACCATACTTACTGAAGAACCTGTTCCACCGGTAGAGCTTACAGTAACACCGGCCACCTTACCTGACATAGCGTTCAGGACGTTTTCCTGCGCTACTCGGCTTAGTTCTTTTCCGTCAATTTTACCTACGGAATAACCCAGCGATTTTTCTTCCCGTTTGATACCCAAAGCCGTTACGACGACTTCTTTCAGGTTTTCTGCACCGGGAGTCATTGTCACATCAACTACGCTTCGGTTGCCAACCACTATTTCGTTGGGGTCGTAGCCCACAAAAGAAAAAACTAATGTTGAATTGGCACCGGTAACTTCAATGGAATATGCACCCAATGAATTGGTACTTGTTCCTTTTTGAGTGCCTTTCAGTATAATGTTTACCCCCGGCATCACTGTTCCATCTTCTTTGGAAGTAATTTTTCCTGTCACGGTTCGAGTTTGAGCCCATGTCATGGAGGCACATAAACCCATTGCCATAGTCAGAGAGACTAATCGCCTCAGCGTCTGTTTAAGAGTAGAGTTGTCATTCATAATTTGATTTGGTTAAGCAGTTATTTGGTAACATGGATACTGTCATTACCTAAAATAGGTTGACAGGTTTAGATAAAGATTCAATATAGTTAAAATTGTAATATACATTGATTTGGGTTTATATTTTTTGATTCATCACAAGTCCAAATAGGTAGTTTTGGTCTTTTGTCGAGATTTAGTTCATTGAAGTACTGTTCAAACGAGCAAGGAGTGATACCATCAAGAGCCGAGTGAAGTCGGTTGTTATTGTAGGTATGAACTGCCCTTTTTAGGTCTTTTTTTAATTGTTCAAAATTGGTAATATTCCAATGTCTAAGGTATTGGTTTTTAATTGTTCCATTGACCCTTTCGATGTGAGCATTTTCATAAACTTCATTACACATACTGATGGCAATTTTGGCATCAACTAACAATTGAGTGTACTCATCAGAAATGTACTGTCCCCCTCTATCTGAATGATGGATAAGTTCGGTAAACTTATGAGTATTTCTGACTTTGAAAGCCATTTTTAAAGCGTTTACATTATTTTCGGCTCTCATATTGTCAGCTACTGAAAAGCCAACGATTTTACGGGAATAAACGTCCATAATAAAAACAATGTAAAAAAACATTTCACCCACCTTAAAATAACGGGGCCGCCCGTGCGGTCAAATCACTTGTCCATAATTGGTTTATATTAGTTAAAACTTTACCAACTAAGAGATTTTTGTAGCGACTATATGGGCTTGAAAATGTCGTCTTGATTTGATTTTTAAAGGCTTTTACACGAAAGCCATATGTCAAACCAATGCTTACAAAAGCATCTCTACCAATATCTTGTGGCTGATAAAACTCATACATCGTTCGTAAACCCATGGCAGGGTGTATCTCACGAATTTGAAGAATTAACCCCACTATTAGGTACTCTTTTAATGTCCACTTTTGCTCTCTAATTAGGCTTTGATGATGTGCTTGACGACTGATTTTGCAAAGTAAAAACAAGTCGGTCATACTATGACCATGGCTATTTAGATTTAGTCGAAAATATTCTAAAGTGTCGGTTTGTAATTTTTTTTTATATCTATATCCAACTCTTTTGAAGCTAATTCAATTAATTTTTCTAAGTAGTCTAAAGCTAATTATTTTTGACCTAAATGACGTTCTAAGTTCGCAATACGTGTTTGTAATTCTTGCGTTTTACTGGCTTCTGAATCTTTTTGTATGACCATCGTCGTTCCTTTTTTGTGTGCTGGTGAATATTGATAAATCCAATTATATACTGCTGCTGGAGTTA
>NZ_JAIXST010000047.1 GCF_027484545.1 Runella sp.
AAGGCGGTAGTTGTAGCCTTTATTCTGAAAAAGAAGCGTTCTGGATACTTACCGGAACAAGAATTTGAACCTGCAAGGCAAATTTGATTGAGTGGAAATTTTCTTTTCACGACATTATTATGATAAGTTATAAAACGTGTCCTTCGAGGGATTAAAAAACTTGCTACCTCGAGGCGGAATACCAGCAAACGCTATTCATGGTGTTGCTTACAGTGAAAGTATTTCCATGCAAGGCGGTAAAACCAACACATAGAAATACAGTACTCAAGAGAGTTAACTTCAAGAGAATGATTTATGTAAATTAGGTCTAATTGGGGTAATAATAGGAAGGAGTAATACTACTCGAATACAATGCTACGATAAGAAGTTAGTTGAAGCAAAAAAAGCCAATCGGTAAAAATCCCATTATTAAAAAAAAGATGAAAAGAATCGAAATACATCCCACTATATATATATATAATTGATTTTCAAAGGAAAGAGATAGATCAGGTTTTCGTGTTAGCCAGGGGCAAGCCCAGAATTGTTGGAAGATGACGGTTAGGTCGCGACTCTATTTTGTATCATCGCTACATCAAAAATAAGATGCAGGCGATTTACCATATCGCTTTTTGAAAACAGCCGAAAAAGCGCCAGCATCCTTAAGGCCGATTTTTTGAAGAACTTCAGAAATATTTTTACAATTTCTGGATTCTAAAAGCTTGCGAGCTAGCGTTAGCCTCGCCTTCTGGATACAATCAAGAGGTTTTAATCCAGTGAGTTTATAGAGTCTTCGATACAAGGTGTTTTTACTCATCGATAAAGATTGAGCCAGTTTAGGAACTGAAAAATCTGCATCTGCTAACTGCTCAAAAATAAGCCTTTCAAACTCGCGCAAACAAATGATATCATCGGCACTATACTGAAGGGTCGGCTCTGCTTTTAGGTTATCCGACAGCACCAATAGGTCGTCTTCCATATCAGCCTTTGGGCGTTGTTTCAACATACCACCGAGCAAATGCAACAACTCCTCAACATCAAATGGTTTTATGATGTATTCGTCAACCCCCAACATCAAAGCTTTTTGTTGGTCAGATTCACCCGAACGAGCCGTTATCATAAGAACTGGGATAAACGCAAAAGCAGGAGTAGATTTCAAACACTCTACCAACTGAAAACCGTCCATTATGGGCATCATGATATCGCAAATGATGATCTCAGGTAAAGGGTTAGATTGTAAGAAATCGAGTGCATTCTCGCCATTGAATGCCTTAAACACCTGGAAATGTTGTTTTAAACGAAGATCTAAGAGATCCGTCAAATCGCTATTGTCATCAACCACTAATACCCGGGGTTTGTCCCCTTGATAGGTAACTAATGAAGTTGAAACGCTGGAATCTGCTTTAAAAGTTGTTGGCAAAGGATCAACAATTGTAGTAGCTTGATTTTGTGGAAGCGTAATGCTAAACGTACTTCCTTCACCCCATTTGCTTACAAAAGAGATTCGACCACCCAAAAGTGCCGCCACTTCGCTTACCACCGACAAACCAATCCCTAAGCCTCCTTCAACAGGCGCATCCTTTAACTGGGATTGATAAAACCGTTCAAAAATATGAGGTTGATCAATGGGGTGGATGCCCCGCCCGTTATCTTTGATACGAATAGTGACTTGAGCATCTTCCTCTTTAAATGCTTGAATTTCAACACACCCATTAGTGCCTGTATATTTTATTGCATTTGAAATCAAGTTGCTTAGTAGAATTTCCAGTTTCTTTTCATCAGTAGTAAGTACAATGTTGGAGTCCTCTTTACAGTTTTTAAACCGGATCTTTATTCTTTTGGGATTGGCAATTTCTTGGTATTCCAATACCATTTCTCCTAAAAAAGAAGGCAAGTTGATGGATCTGTATTCCATAGATTGTTTTTCAACCCTGGAACTGCTGAAGCTTAAAATTTCATCAGCCAATTTATTCAAACGCATAGCATTGCGAATGGCGATCTTGATCAATACCTTTGCATCTTTTTGGAGACCATTGTTATTCAAAAACTTATTCAAAGGGTTAGTTATCAACATCAAAGGGGTGCGCAATTCGTGAGTCATAGTAGCAAACAAACGGTTTTGTTCAGCATTTAACTCTGCTAGTTTTTTCGCTTGCAACTCAATTATCGCCTCGTCTGTTTGAATTTTTTGAGTGTTTTTTTTGATTTCCTTTTCCAAGTGCAGCTGCTGCTCCCGTCTATTTGCAAAAAAATACATCCCCAAAACAAATAACAAAAAAACGAGTACTAAAAACCAAACCTGCTGGTAAATAAGTATGCCCGAGCCCGCCTTAGTGAGCAGGGCGCCGGATCCGCTGTAGACACCGGAGTAGTAGGTGGTGCTGCTGTTGTTGCTCCTTGCGGTAAGCGTCGGCGTACCGGAAGCAGAGCCGATGTTGTCTGCCCCGCTGAGGGAATCGACAGTGAGGTTGAATCCGGCAAGTGCCAGCGTACCGGTCACCGTGAGATTGCCCGTGGTGATGTTCACCGCTGCGGTGAGCGTCACGGTATGGCCGGAGGCGATGATCACATCGTCGCCGGCAACGGGTGCTGTGCCGCCTACCCAGGTGGCGCCAGAGCTCCAGTTGCCGGTGGCCGCGGAGGTGATGGTGGCGGCGTGCAGGCTTGCGCCTGCGAGCAGGAAGATGGAGAGGAGCAAAGCGGAGAGAGGCTGTTCGTGCCTTGGGGAGACCAGCCGTCGCCTGAAGGTGAGGAGTGAGCTTTTTGTGATAGCTGAAAATTTTAGCTGCACCGGATTATTCAATAGTTTGCAAAGGTTTTGATAAAAAATAAAAAGCGTTAAATTGGGTTTACCACAACACCAACAACGCTTTTTATGGAGAGTATATCCCTCGTGAGT
>NZ_JAIXST010000277.1 GCF_027484545.1 Runella sp.
GATAGTGGCAATGTCATTCATAAGGTGAATGAAAATCAAAGTGGAGGGCAGGCAGGTTTTGTAATCAACCACGGCTTGACCGACAAAGAGCGCGAACTTTACGAGCGAAAAATAGTCCTTTTACAAGACGAAATCGCCTTTTTGCGCGGCTTGGTCAAAGCGCAGCATCAGTAAAGCTATGGTTTCCCATTTTTAATACTTTGAGTGGAAAATTTCAGTATTGGAGGCTGAGGTGTTGAAAAAAGAAAATCGTCAGTCGGGGCTGCCTAAACCGACTGACGATTGACAAACGAAGAACTATTTAATTCCTCATCCTTGCCAGTTTTTCATAGTCCAACACCGTAATAAGACTGCCTTTCATTTCGATGAGGTGTTCATCTTTGAAATCAGAAAGCGTACGAATGACAGTTTCAGTAGCCGTGCCTACAATGCTGGCGAGGTCTTCGCGCGTGATGGCAATGGCAAAAGGCTTTGATTTGTCTTCCTGATACCGATTGGCGAGCATGATAAGCGCTTCGGCTACGCGTTTGCGTACGGAGTTGTAAGCCAATTTCAACAATCTTTCTTCTCGTTCTCTTACTTCGTTAGAAAGCATTTTGATGAATTTAGTAGCTACATCTCGGTTGTTATAAAGCAAGCTGTTGAACTCATCTTTGGGAATAATGACAATTTCGCTGTCCTGCAAAGCCACCGCCGACTCTTGGTAGGGGGTATTTTCCAGTAAATCCAAATAACCAAAAAAATCGCCCGGTTTGTGAAGTTCAACGATATATTCTTTGCCAAATTCGTTGGCTTTAGAATTTTTGATTTTTCCGCTTTTTAAGAAATAAACCGCGTTGGGGTAGCTGCCTTTCGAGTAGATGGTTTCCCGTTTTTTATAGACTTTCGTTTTCTTGTTTTCAGAAAGTTTTTTGAGCGATTCAAAGGATTTGACTTCGTTCAAAAATTGATTTAAGCCATCTTCGGTGCGAGAATATTCACTTTTTAGAAGGTCGTTTTTGCGAAGACGCGTTTCAACGGCGCTCAAAAGTTCGACATCGTCATAAGGCTTGGTGAGGTAATCGTCGGCCCCCAGCGTCATGCCTTTTCGGTAATCGTTTTTTTCGGCTTTGGCAGTCAGAAAGATAAAGGGAATACTGGCTGTTTCAGATTCTTTGCTGAGTAAGTGAAGTACGCCATAGCCATCTAATTCGGGCATCATAATATCGCAAATGATGAGATCAGGCTGCTGTTCCTGCGCCAGTTTGATTCCTTTCTTACCATTTTCTGCAGTGACCACGTTGTAATGTGCCAATTCAAGAATTTCAGTGGTGTTATCCCTCATATCGGGATTATCTTCAATCAATAAAATGGTTTTCATTTGTTAACAGTTAGGGATTTCTACATACACCGTCGTTCCTCTATTGAGTTGACTCTCCAAACGAATTTCACCCTGCATGAGTTGAATATACTTCATTACAATGTTAAGCCCCAAACCCGTGCCTTGAATCGTTCCCGAATTATGCGCTCTGAAAAAACGATCAAACACGTACGATTGATCCTGTTCAGGAATACCGATTCCCTGATCCTGTACTTCAAATTCAATACTGTTTTCCTTTTTGTAAGTACGTAAAAAGATGTTTTTACCTGCTTCTGAATACTTTGTAGCGTTAGACAACAAATTAATCAGCACATTTTTGAGCAGATGTCGGTCTATGCATACGTCCACATTGCCTTCGTGGATATACTGTATTTGTTGATTCTCTTTGCAAACCGAACGCATTTCTTCCACTAATTCCTGACAAAATTCAGAAAGGTTGAATACAACGGGAACGTTACGAATCTGCCCTTCTTCAAGTTTGCCAAGTGACAAAAAGTCGTTTAGAATTTCGGTAAGATTATTGACTGTTGACTTAATGCGCTGAACGTGTTTTTGACGTTTCTCATCTTCATCGGCATTTATATAGCGTCCAATCAAAGAGGCTGAAGATAAAATAGTGGCCAAAGGCGTACGAAATTCGTGCGAGGCAATGGTCACAAATTTGGTCTTCATGTCGTTGAGCTGACGCTCTTTTTCGAGCGCACGCATCACTTCCTGTTTCGATTGCTCGATTTCTTCGAGTGCCTGCGCCAGTTCGCGGGTACGAAGCTGTACGCGCTCTTCCAAATCCGTATTAAGGAGTTGGATTTGACGGTGAGCTTCGAGCAACGCTTCTGCTTGTTTTTTACGGGGAGAAATATCAATAATAAAGCTCACCACGTAGTCACCATCGCTGGTGGAACAGGGACTCAAACTGATTTCGACAGGAAACTCGGTGTTATCTTTACGTTTGGCATAGAGGTCCAAATTGCCTCCCATGCTCCGGGCCTTGGGGTGTTGCGCATAATTCATTCGATGGTCTACGTGCTTGTGCGCGTAGCGTTGAGGAATCAGCAGTTCAATTTTTTTGCCTACCAATTCGCCATCTTCGTATCTGAATAGTTCTTGCGCCTTAGGGTTAGCCAATTGGATAATTCCCCATGAATCCACGACAATAATTCCCTCCGTCGCACTTTTAAAAAGTGCATCTAACATTTCGACGTGTCTTCTCATCGCTTGGGTTTGCTGAATAAAAACTTCTAACATACCAAATACGGAGGTTACGGTGATTTTTCCAAAATTTATTTTAAAATGTTTGACTGAAAATGGCAGTTTGGGGTACATCATCCCAAAGACGAGCATCAAAAGCCATACTAATATTGCGTATAAAAGCCCTTCCTTTGGGAGTAACTTTTAAATGATAAGGCTCTATCAGGACCAGTCCATCTTTCTCGGGTTCTTCCAGCCGGGAAAGTGCTTCGTACAGTTCCTGGCATTGCTCTTTAGTATCAAACCAACCGGTTTCAAAGTGACACATCAATTGCAGGATATGACGACGCAGTATCAAGTCAGAACGAGTCAATATGTGACCTCTGAATGTTGGCAACTCATTGTTTTTCAGTCGCTCATAGTATTTTTCGACTGTTTTTTCGTTCTGTGCATATCCCCACCAACAATCGCTGATGGCCGATACACCCAAGCCGATCAACAGGCGGGTTTGGGTGGTGGTATAGCCCATGAAATTGCGGTGAAGTTTCTTTTGCTCCAATGCTTCGTAAAGGGAGTCGGTTTTGAGCGAAAAATGATCCATACCGATGTCAGTATAGCCGGCCAATTCGAGTGCTCCGCAGCAAGCTTCGTAGATGGCTAATTTTTTTGCGGCATCGGGTAGGTCGGCTTCCGTAAATTTACGCTGACCCGGTTTGATCCAAGGTACGTGTGCGTAGCTGTACAAGGCAATGCGGTCGGGGCGCAGTTGAATTACTTCCCCAATGGTCTGAGTCATACCGCAAACTCGCTGTTGTGGTAACCCATATACTAAATCAAAATTGACCGAAGTATAACCGATTTCTCGGGCTTTTTCGGTGACGTGTTTTACCTGATGGTAAGTTTGCGGGCGATTGATGAGTTCAAGAATAATCGGGTTAAAATCCTGAACGCCAATGCTGATTCGTTTAAAACCTAAGTCATATAAAGTTTGAAGGTGTTCATCAGTCGTACTGGCAGGATGCGCCTCAAATCCAAATTCGTGCTGTGGGTGAATGTCTGCTTTCTCAAACAGGCCATTAATTAACGTACGTAAATTATCGGGACTGAAAAAAGTAGGTGTCCCGCCTCCTAAGTGAATTTCCCGAATTTGAGGACGCGCGGGCAAAAAATCAACGTAGAGTTGCCATTCTTTGAGCAAAGCAGTAATATAGGGCTGCTCGACTTTGTGGTTAACCGTAATACGGGTGTTGCAGCCACAATACGTACACAAACTTTCGCAAAAAGGCAGATGCAAATAAAGGCTGATGCCTTCAGTAGCGTTGCTCACCTCAAATGTATCTTTGACTAAATCCTTCCAACGGGATTCGGCAAGTTCAGTCTTGTCCCAGTAAGGTACGGTTGGGTAACTGGTATATCGAGGACCCGGTACGTTGTATTTTTGGAGGAGATGCGTATTCATGGTAAATAGGTATTTTACCAAAAATGCACGGTATTGAAAAAGCAAAATATGACATTTGTCAGGCAGTGGATAAAAATATCAAGTACTGAGTGTAATTGAAGTGAATCAAAAAGATTATTCTTGTGAAGCCGAATGAAAAGAGTACTGATTTAACATTAGGAACAGATGAATAATACGGACGAAATTTATATGGAAAAGTTGGAGAAAATACAAAAAAGAATTTCTCCTGAACATCATGCCAATACCCTTAAAAGAATGGGATTGGCTGCAAGGATCTATGAAGGTATGCACACCAAAGGGCTTACAAATCAGGAGTTTGCTTTTTTAATGGGTAAAAAACCCGCTGAAATTAGTCGTTGGTTGAGCGGAACGCACAATTTTACAACAGAAACTCTTTGGGAAATAGAGCGTGTATTGGGAATACAACTGGTAGCGGGAGCAGCATCTCCTACTCCCGACGCCTTGCGAGCATTCATTATTGAGGAAATACAAAAAGCATTTGAGCGATTTAATTGGCAGATGAGTGTGAATCAGTAAAATCTAACCGGTGTGTTATTTAACAGCCCCATGGCAGATAGAAATTTCATCTACTTCCAAACCTAATATCTTTAGGATTATTAGAATTTGGTGTGTTTCAAACGTATATTTTTTATGTTTGTAGCCCATACTATTCTCAAATGCACCAATCTATTTCTAAAACCCTTTCTGAACTACCCGAAGACCGTTTTCGGATAGATGAAAATGTAATCGCACTCGCCGACGGTGCGGGCGGTATGGGTGTCTATGCAGGTGAATGGGCATCTTATTTATGTGAACATCTGCCTTCTGAACCTTGGAATGATTTTAGTGCATTTGAAAAATGGTTGGATAACATCTGGGAGCAGTTTTTCGACTTATATCAAGCCCAAAGCCAAAACACCAATTGGGCTGCCAAATTTATTGACGAGGGGTCTGCTTCGACCTTAATAGCGGTTTGGCCTCAATATCATAAAGCGGCGGTTTATGGCGACAGTGTACTTTTTGTGTATGATTCAAAACATGACAAACTTTCAGCTTCTCTTGCCAGTCCACTTGAATTCAATGAATCTCCCTATTTGATTAATTGGCGCGAACCTGCTCTTGAAGTTGGGTTTCGACTTATTGATTTGCCCAAACAAGCTGAAATTTGGCTTGCTTCCGATACCCTTGCGCAGTATTTCTGGGGAACATTCTTGCAGTCGTCATCCAACTCCGACGACCAACGACAATTTAGAGAAGTTTGCCAATTACCTTCCCGTTTGGGCGGTTTGTGGGAAAACATAGCACGTTTGCCTTTACAATCTTTTGAAAAGGATGTGCTTCAACCTTTAAAATCAGCCTTGACCTCAGAAAATGGTTTTCGGGAATATGTCGAAAAATTACAATCGCAAAAAATGTTGGGGATTGATGACATGACACTCATTATCCATTCGTTGGCATGAATATACAGGTACTTTTTACTAACATACGCCCCAAGTTAGTACAACATTTATCGTTGGCTACTGATGAGATTCGCGCGGCTATCGCGTGGTTTACGGATCAAACTATTGCGGAAGTACTGGTGGAGGCTGCGCAAAAAGGGGTAAAGGTCTCGTTGATAGTGGAAAACGACGAAATTAACCATCAATCACGGATTGATTATCAAACCTTACAGCAGCACGGCATCCAAATCATTTGGGCTGATGTAGTGACGGGGGGCAAAATGCACCATAAATTTTGCGTGATTGACCGAAAAAAGGTTTTGTGGGGTTCCTATAATTGGACTTACTGTGGTGCCATCTATAACAAAGAAAACCTGTCGATTGTGGAAGATGACCCCAATTTGGCCCAACTCTTTTTGGAGGAATTCAGTCAACTTTTAGAGGAGTTTGGCCCAAAAATAACCACGAATCCGCAGAAAGAGCTGATAAATAAGTCACAAGAGTGGCGGTTGGCTATCCAACTTTTAGAAGCCGAAATAGGGTATTTACAACAACAAAAGTCTGATTATGAAACCGTTATTGAGCAATACTATTATCAGTTGAAGTCGGCTCTCGGAGATTTGTTGCTTCGGCATCTTTCGCTCAAAACCGAATGGGCGAGGCGAGAGGCTGAGTTGACCGCCAAAAACCAAGATAAACAAAGATATGAAGGCTATCGTGTTGACTATGAGCGCGTAACTACTCAACTCTCGCAGGTCGAAGAAGTAGTTAAATTGGAAGAAGATACTGAGAGGAAGCTCAAAAAAATGTACCGTGAGGCGATTATATTGGGGCACCCCGACAAGTTTATGCACGACCCCGCCAAGCAACAAAAAGCCCAAACGATAGCCACTGAATTAATCGCTGCCTACCAACGCCGCGACCTCGCCAAAGTGACCGAAATTTGGCAATCTTTGAAAGAGGGTACAGCTTTTGGTATTGATTGGGACAGTTCCAAAAGCAGCGATGATTGGCAGCAAATCCATGCCCGACTGCTCCTCCGACGCGAAGACTTATTACGTGAAATCGGGTTGCTTGAAACGGATGAAATTGTGGTAGTGTACGAACAAATAGGTAATTTTGAAAAGCACTTTTCCGACTTGCGCATTCGATTGCAACAAGACATCAAAAACTTAGAAAAGCAACTCAAAGTAAGCTAATACGATTCATGCCGAATCTCATCAAATCCCAACTTTTACCCGCTGAACGAACGGCTGTACAGCAGCTTTTGCAAGCGGCAATGAGCCAAGTCGTACCTAAGTCAAAGCCTTATACTGCCTACATTACGCGCAAAACGCCTTCGGCTATGTTGTTTTTGATTGACCAATCGGGATCGATGGATGTCGAAATCGTTTTTCAGGGACAAACCACCACCAAAGCTCAAGCGGTGGCGTTGACGCTCAATTCGTTATTGGACGAAATCCTCAATCGCTGCAACCGCGAAGGTGAATTGCGTGAATACTTTCAAATCGGTATCATTGGCTACGGAAATCAAGATGATGACGCCTATTCCGCTTGGCAAGGAGCCTTGGATGGGGAAGCATTTGTGGGGATGTCTCAACTGCGCGACCATTATTTGAGCATGACCCAGACCACCGTAGAACAAACCATTCGTGGGCGAATGATTGTGAGTCAAAAACCTGTACGTGAATGGATAACGCCTCAGTCGGGCGGACTTACGCCCATGAAAGCGGCCTTGGATTTGGCCGCAGATTGGCTTGAACAGTGGATTGTGGCTTTGGAAGACAAAGATTGTTATCCGCCTATTGTTATCAATATTACCGATGGTGAAGCAACCGATGGTGACGACACCGAACTCTTGCAAGCGGCTCGCCGTATGAAAACCTTGAATACTGCCGACGGAAACGTGTTGCTGTTCAACGTTCACCTCTCCGATACAGAACATACACCCGTGCTTTTTCCACAGAATCCCGACGACTTGCCCGAGGATAATTACGCACAGTTGCTGTATCGAATGTCGAGCGAAATGCCTGCATCGTACAACACTGACATAGCCCGCCTCACCCAAAAAGACCTCCGTGGAGCTTACACGGGCATGGCGTTCAACGCCAATATCAATGCGTTGGTGTATTTTCTCCAAATTGGAACCACCACCTCCATGGGACGAACCAAGTAAATACGCAACAATGTAGGCCTATGATTGAAAAAACGCAGGTGTGATTTTACGAAGCTGTAGAAAGGTATCTTGTAGATGGTCAAAGTCACCGTCTGTGGTGACGAGTTCGAGAAGCGAGGCAGTAGCCTCAATCGCTGTAGCTTTTAGAAATAATATTGGTATCAAAAAGCAAATTCATTACTTTGAAAGCATTTTGAGGGCTTGTTCGATTTCCTCGTTCGAAAGCTCCTCTCCCTTGATGTCGTAAAACTTCTTGGGGTCATAGCCGGTCTGTTTACCAAATGCAGAAGTACCTCCTGCCGCAATAATCTCTTCGGCAGCGTAGGTTTTGGGAAGTTTGAGAAAATAAGGCTTGGTGATTGTTTTTGTTTTCATTGGTAATGCTGTTTAGAACTTAAAAAAGCAGTGCAGGTTTCTTGGTCAAAGCCTGTGATGCGAAGATACAAAACCGAAACGATTTTACAAAAATGCCGTATCCTACTATTGGTGAATACAAAGATGCCATCCGATTGGCCGAACATAGTTTTGGTAGCCTCACCCACCTGCGCCCCGAATACGATGCTACGGGCGACCTGCATTTTAGCTCGGGCAACTTTGCGGTAGTGTTTAAGATGCGCGATACCCGCACCAATCGCCCCGTGGCGGTGAAGTGTTTTGTGCGTGAGCAGCCCCTCCGCCGCCAACGCTATGAGCAGATAAGTGCGTGTTTGGATACCCTGCCTTACAGTCCTTACCTACTGCGCTATACCTACCATCCCGCTGAGATTTGGGTGGAAACCGCTCTCAGCGAGCAGCGGGAATTTGAGGTTGTGACGCTTGATTGGGTAGAAGGCCATACTCTCTACAACTACCTCCAAAGCCGATGCGATGCAGGAGACAGTATCGCCCTGCGAAAAGTAGCCGAAGCCTTTGACCGTTTGGCGCTATGGCTATTAGAGCAGCCCTTTGCCCACGGCGACCTCAAACCCGACAATATTTTGGTAACGCCCCGTGGAGAATTGGTATTAGTGGACTACGACGGTATGTTTACGCCCGACATGGCAGGACAGGAAGCTACGGAATTGGGCAGCCCCGCGTTTAGACACCCGCGCCGCAGCCTTAGTGATTTTGGCAAATACATCGACCACGTACCTATCTTGGTACTCTCACTGAGTTTACACGTATTGGCCGAACACCCCAATTGGTTAGAAACTTATTACCAAGGTGACAATCTTATTTTGACTGCGAACGATTTTGCTAACTCTGAAAGTTCGATTTTCCATACTATACGTACACAGTGCAGAGCGTGGACAACGCAAAAGCGACTCATTGGCCTTTTGCATGCCCTTATATTCTCTAAAAAGGAGACCGAAGTTCAGATTTATTTAAAACCTTTGTATGATTACAGTGAGTTAGGGCTTGTTCCTTTTTTATTGGTAAGTAAAGATGGTACCAAAAAGTGGGGGTTTGCGAATCGCAGTAAGGAAATTGTGTTCGCTTGCACCTATGAATATGACTTTGTTGGTTCTTTTAGTGAAAATATATCAAGAGTAAAAATTGGCAATAAGGTAGGAATACTAAATAAATATGGACAGGAGATTGTAGCACCCGTATATGATGAAATTGAGCCTTTTTTTAACGGAAAGGCAATAGTAAAAAAAGATAAGAAAATAGGGATGATAAATATTGATGGGCAAGAACTAATACCTCCTTTGTATGATGAAATAAGTAGTTTCTGCGAAGGATTATCTATGGTTAAAATCTACGAAAATCCTAAGGTAGGATTAGACGGTTTTATATCCTACAAAGCTGATAAAAGATTGAATCATTTAGGAAAGTATGGGTTTGTAAATATATTTGGTGATATAGTAATACCATTGGTTTTTGAATATGCAAAAAGTTTTGAAAATGGTATATCATATGTTGAAAAAGATGGAAAAGTAGGGTACGTAAATCAATTTGGAAAACTTATAATATCTTTAATTTATGATGAAATTGTTTCATTTGTAAAAGGTATATCCCCTGCAAAAATTAACAAAAAATGGGGGTATATAAACAACAATGGAGATGTTATTATTCCATTTGTTTATGATGAAGCATTCTGTTTTTCAGAAGACATTGCTAAAGTGAAAAAAGGAGATTTATGGGGATATATTGATGATGAAGAAAATATAATAATTCCATTTATGTATGAAGCAAGCTTTAGTTTTTCTAATGGTTTGGCTAAGGTTAAAAAAGATGGAAAATGGGGAGTAATAGACAAGAAAAATAAAGATATTGTTCCATTTTTATACGAAGATATACCGGTAATAATTGGGGAATTGGTAATACTGAAAAGTGGTTTTTTTTATGGCGTATTAGATATTAAAGGGCAAGAAATAATATCTTTCAAGTATGAGTCGATAAAAATCTTGGAAGAAGATTCTGAGGATAATAGTTTTTCTGTTGATAAAGAGAAAAAAATATTATCTTATCATTTTAAAGTCAAAAAAAATGGGAAATGGGGAATTATAAATAGAGATGGGAAAGAACCAGATCGTTATTCATTTTGGGTAGACTCGATAGGAAACTTTATAGATGGAGTTGCTATTGTGAAAAAAGATTATTTTTATGGTCTTATGGATAAAAATGGGAATATGGTTAAATCTCCTATTTATGAAGATTTAGACAGATTACCTAATTCTTTATTTAGAGGTGAAAGAGAAGATGATTGTTTTATTTTTAATATAAAAGGAGAAATTGAAGAGCATTTTAAAATTTCAAAAGAAAAAAGGAGATACTGGGCAAGGCAACTTCAAGGTAGATGCGGTTATATTGAGAGGTTTCAAGATGAAGAAAAAGTAATCATCCCTTTTTTATATGATGATTGTGAGGAATTTATAGATGGAATTGCTCAAGTAAGGCGCAAGGAATATGAATTTTACATTGATTATAATGGAAATGAATTTGTAGAGTTTGAATAATAAATAATTATTCCGCAAGAGTGGTTATTAAAAATATTCCTTCACATAATTCGACTCCCTTAAGTAACTCTTGTAAACTTACTCGCTTTCTAAAATTTACTTGGCTATTAAGATATTCTATGTCAATATCTGCCTCGGAAATATCTGGAGAGATTGGGTAAATAATAGCAAAATTTCGATTAACACAGCCTGCCTCTAAGTTGATTTTGCAAATTGGAGATGAACCTTGATGTTGTGTATTCTTAATCCAAAATTGACCATAAAATAGATTATAACCTTTATTTGTAAAGGTTAGTAAATATGTGCTTTCATTAGGTATAATTTGTAAAATATCTTCATAGTATTTTACAAAAAAATTGTTGATTTTATTCATAATATTTAAATGTTTTGCTCTTTTAGTTTAGTTTTATAAATCCTAAATACAGTTTTGTATTTATACTTCTTAATTTTAAAATAGTATTTAACTTTTTTTAGCTCTTAAAATTTTTTATGATTCAAGAATTTTTTGTGTCATACTTCGCTTAAAAATAATTCCTTATACTCAAGAAGAGTAATTTTGTTAAATACTCTTTTTAAGAGTAAAAATGTGATTTGTCAATTAATTTAGCTGCAAATAATTACTGGTGAAATGACTTTAATTACACTGTTTTAAAAGTATTGTGATATGTATTATCCCTCAGACAAACGCAGATTAAAATACAGCGAAGATTGGCACAGAAACTCTCATTAACAGAATTAATCACCCAAAATCTGCGGCTACCTGCGGTTTTTAACATCAGCGTAAATCAGCGGGCAAAATATAAACTAACTAATTAAACACTGTATTAATTACTTTTTTAAATAAATTATCCTTTTACCTACTTAACAACCCCATGACAAACTGGAATCTCACGCGTTTCCAAACCTAACAGCGGCCAACCCGTTACTTCCAAACCGCGTAAAATAAGCAATACAGCCACTGCGGCTACAAAAACCGGCATGAGTCGGCGGGCGCGGTTGCGAAGAGAGGCGGAAAATAAATTTTTGACAAACGCCACGGCACTCATGGCAGGCAACGTTCCCATTCCAAATAAAGCCATAAACAAAGCTCCTTCCACGGGACTACCCGTAGCAACGGAACTGATGAGGGCCATATAGACTAAACCACAAGGGAGAAGGCCATTGAGCATTCCTAACATGAACAGAGCCGAAAAACTGCGATTGTGGAGTAAACTTCCCAGTTTTTTCTTAACAGTCTGAACTCCTTTTTGAAGAAAAGAAGGAGGCGCTAATTGGTCGAGCCATTGGGAAGAATAAGCGACTGCGCCCAGCATAATCACGCCCGTTCCGATAGAAAGGCTGCGTTGCAATCCCGCCAGATTGAGGGCATTGCCGACGAATCCCAACAAAAAACCTAAAAATGCGTACGTAAAAGCACGACCTATGTTATACAATAAAATTCCCGCCAATTTCCCAAACTTCGACCGCTGATGCACCGGCAATGCCAACGCAATAGGCCCACACATACCAACGCAGTGCAGGCTACTCATCAGACCGAGGGAAAAAGCGAGATAAAACATTTTTTAAGTGTCGAGTGTCAAGTGCAGAATGTCAAATTAAGAGTGTTGAGCGGTCCGCCGCTGCGGTTCAAATGCAGACGGGGTCGCCCGTGCGGTGTCGAATAGAGAGCGTCGAATGTAAAGTTTAGAATATTGAGTTAATTTCTACTAGACACTCTGCACTCTGCATTTGACACTCAGATATTTACAGTTCCTTCGTTCCAATAGCCTACGCCGTTGGCTTTCCAATCAATTTTGAGTTGGTAGCGGCCTGCGGAGATTTTTTGAGTTGAGATAAATTGGCTTCCCGATTGGCCGGGTTGGATGTCCAATTTAAAATCTTTACGGTTGTCGGAAGGGCAATAAAAGTAAATTTGACCGCTAATGCCTTTCATATCAGCAGGATAATGTATGGAAATGCCGGTTTCGGCTACCTCCCATTTGAGGGGAGTGGTGAGCTGCTTCGCATTATTTATTTTGTCAATTTTTCCCTGATACTGAATTTCTTCAACGTAATAATCGTCGGTGACTAAGTCTATTTTTTGGATAATACTCATGCCGACTAACGCAAGTATCATCAGTACAAACAGGCCATAAACGGCCCCAATGCCCGTACCCCAAGAGATTTTCATAGTATTAAAATTTATTCTTCCGGTGCGATAAATGATGTTTTGAACTCCTCTAATTTTTCATGATTGGCATAAATCGCCAATGTGACTTCGGTTCTCCGATTTTTGAGTTCTGATTTCGGAATCGTAATAAACACAGAACCTTCTACCATCCCTGCTCCGTCTAAAGTAAGGCTGGGAATACCTGCAAACTTCAACGAACCTTTAGGAAACAATAACTTCATTTCCGGTTGGATATAATGGTTGGTTTTGTTGAATAATTTAAAGGTGTATAAATTGCTGATGGTACCGTCCGGATTTTCGATGTAACGAGACCCTGGAACCCGAAGCAGTGTGGTTTCAGTATCACTGCGGGTGAGGAGGGCATAGCCAAGTCCTACCCAAAGGGCCGTCAAAACAACAGCGTATGCAATGGTACGGGTAGTGACGCGTTTGCTTTTTCCGCTCGCAATGTTGTTTTCGGAATCAAAACGAATCAGTCCTTTAGGCAGATTCACTTTCTCCATAATGTTGTCGCAGGCATCAATACAGGCAGTACAGTTGACGCACTCCATCTGGGTGCCGTTACGTATATCAATTCCTGTAGGACATACATTGACGCACTGAAAACAGCTGATGCAATCGCCCGCAGTTCTTACAGTGCCTTTATGGAGTTTTTCGCGCGGTTCACCACGTTTGTAATCATAGGCAATCACCACCGAATTTTTATCTAACAAAACTCCTTGCAAACGCCCATACGGACATACTACGGTGCAGGCTTGGTCGCGGAGCCAGGCAAAATTCAAAAAGAAAATGACAGTAAAAGCACAAATTCCCAAAAACAGGGTCAAGTGCTCCGAAATAGGTTCGGTTACGATGCGCCACAGTCGGTCAACGCCTACAAAATAACTAAGCAGGAGGTTGGCAATCATAAAGGAAACCGTTAAAAAAACGACTGCTTTGACTGCCTTTTTTATGATTTTATCATTCGTCCAAGGAGCTTTTTCGAGGGCCCGCTGCGCTTTCCAATCCCCTTCGATGACGTACTCAATTTTACGAAAAACCATTTCCATAAAAACCGTTTGAGGGCACGCCCAACCGCACCACACCCGACCGAAAACGGTGGTAAACAGTACGATAAAGACAAAAAACGAAATCATCATTAACCCAAACAACCAGTAGTCCTGTGGGCCAATGAAGAGTCCGAATACGATAAATTTACGTTCTAAAATATTGAATAAGAAGAGAGGTTGACCGTTCACTTTCAGGAAGGGTAACCCAAACATAATTGTTAATTGAAAAATGGTGAACCAAACGCGGCGGTTATGCCATTTTCCGGTCGGTTTTTGCGGATAAAACCAATTTCGTTTCCCAGTAGCGTCATCTACTCCGGCAAAACTGTCACGGAATGATTCATCAAAATCGGGGTGTGTTTCGAGGGGTTGCATGTTGAGAATGTAGTTGGGAGTGTCGAATTTGCCTCAACCCCATCCTTCGGACACCCCTTCTCCAATTTGGAGAAGGGGTGTCCGAAGGATGGGGTTATTTCGCAGCGATAGTACTATCTGTAACGGCAGCTTCTTTATAAATTTCTCCTTGTGGAGCTTTAGGAACTGCGGGTTTTGTACCTTTCAAAGAGATGACGTAGCTGGCTACTTGTTGCATTTTGAGCGGATTCAATTGCTTTTCCCACGAAATCATCCCTTTTTCAGGAACACCGTATTTGAGGGTTTTGAAGATATTTTTGATGCCACCGCCGTGCAACCAATATTCGTCGGTGAGGTTAGGACCTACGGTTCCTCCACCGTCGGCAGCGTGACAAGCCACACAATTGGCGGTAAAGATGGCTTTTCCTTCTTCAATAGCCTTGGCATCTGCCAGCAACGTAACGGAGTTTTCGTTGATTTTAGCGGAGGCTTTTTCCAGAAAGGCCGCTTTCTTGGCATCTACAATCTGCGTTTCCTTAGCCAATTCGGCCATTGGCAAATCTCCAACATCGAATACGTGGTAGATAAGAAGATAAATCAAAGCAAAAGCAATTGTTCCCTGAAATAAGAAGGCTAACCAAGGCGGCATCCGGTTATCGAGTTCGTGAATTCCGTCGTAGTCGTGACCTTGGATTAAGATGCGTTGTTCGTCTTGAAGTTGTACACCAAAACCTGTCCAACGCTGCCACCAACGATCACTAAGGAACGGAGCAGAGTCACCGCGCAAATCTTCTTTGGACTCAGCTTCGGCTTTTTGAGGAGTGGAGATTTTACGAAGCAGCATCAGCACTTGTACCAATATGACTACGATGGCGATAATAACCAAACCCAACAGCGAAATAATCAGGTAGTTGACCAATTCTTGATTGCCGGCTTTCTTAGGTTCTTCCTGTGCAAAAGCAGCCGCAGAAATGAGAAGCAACAGTACCGTAGATAATCCGCGGCGAATCGTGCCGTCTTCGAGCGGGATATTGCTTATGTTTTGAATGGTTTTTTTGTCCATGCGAACAAGATACCAAACCAATCCTACAAATAGGGCCGCAAAAATCAGTAGTCCAATGAGCGGATAGATAGCCACTCCGTCAATCGTTTGGAGATAGTTTCTGAATTTCATGTTTTTATTGTTTTTTGATGTCAGTACCAAGACGTTGTAAATACGCGATCAACGCGATGATTTCTGTGCTTGACTTGGCTTTGATACCGTCTTTTTTAAGGTTGGCTACAATTTGATCCGCTTGTTTTTGAGCATCGGCGGTGGCAAGGTTTTCGTATCCTTTTTCGTAAGGAACTCCTAAGGTTTGCATCGCACTGATTTTGGCCGGTGTGGTACTCAAGTCCAGATCATCTTCCAGCAACCATGAGTATTTAGGCATAATCGAGCCCGGCGACATACTCGTTGGATCTTCCATGTGATTGTAGTGCCACGAATCGGGGTATTTAGCGCCTACACGGTGCAAATCCGGTCCAGTACGTTTAGAACCCCACTGGAACGGGTGGTCATAGACAAACTCACCAGCTTTGGAATATTCTCCGTAACGTTCGGTTTCACTGCGGAACGGACGTATCATTTGTGAGTGACAGGTATAGCAGCCTTCGCGTACATAAATATCACGACCGTGCAATTCGAGCGGAGTATAGGGTTTTACGCTTTCGATGGTAGGTACGTTGGATTCTACCATGAACGTAGGAACCAACTCAATTACCCCTCCGATAATTACTGCTACTAAAGCGATAACGGTTAAAAGTACCGGTTTACGTTCAAAAATACGGCTGTGCCAAAACTCGTTAGCAGGTTGATGCCAAATGGATTTAAGTGAAGCAGACCGTGCCTTTTCGTTTCTGATCAATTTGCCACTCAGAGCAGTCATGGCTAAGTTATACGTACCTACCAAGAATCCAACCAAGAACAATGTACCACCAACACCACGCAATACATAGAAAGGAACTAATTGAGTAACCGTTTCAAGGAAGTTAGGGTATTTTAAGAAACCCTCTTCGGTAAATTCTTTCCACATCGAAGATTGTGTCCAACCTGCCCAATACATTGGAACAGCATAGAAGATAATCCCCAATGTACCAATCCAGAAGTGGAAATTGGCCAATTTTTGTGAGAATAATGGCTTTCCGTACAAACGTGGGAACAACCAATACATAATCGCAAATGTCATGAAACCATTCCAACCAAGAGCTCCTACGTGTACATGGGCTACTATCCAGTCGGTATAGTGAGCAATAGCGTTAACGTTTTTAAGCGAAAGCATCGGGCCTTCAAAAGTGGCCATACCGTAAGCGGTAACGGCTACCACCATAAATTTCAACACAATATCTTCACGTACTTTGTCCCAGGCACCGCGGAGCGTAAATAAACCATTAATCATCCCACCCCATGACGGAGCAATCAGCATGATTGAAAATACGGTTCCGAGTGATTGTGCCCAGTCGGGCAATGAAGTATAAAGCAAGTGGTGCGGACCCGCCCAGATATACAGGAAGATCAACGACCAAAAGTGAATGATGGAAAGGCGATAAGAATAAATAGGACGATTGGCAGCTTTGGGTAAGTAGTAATACATCAAACCCAAATAAGGAGTAGTTAAGAAAAATGCCACTGCATTGTGACCATACCACCATTGAACAAGCGCATCCTGAACACCTGCGTACCACGAATAACTTTTCGTCAATGAAATCGGCAACTCAACGCTGTTGACTACGTGCAACATAGCGACCGTAACAAAAGAAGCCAAAAAGAACCAAATAGCCGCGTAGATATGCTGTGTGCGACGGTTAACCATGGTCATAACGAGGTTAATCAAGGCCGCTACCCAAACGACAGCAATCGAAATGTCGATAGGCCACTCTAATTCAGCGTATTCTTTTCCCGTGGTTAATCCCAACGGAAGTGTAATAGCTGCGGCAACGATGATCAATTGCCAGCCCCAAAAGTTAATGTTGGAGAGTAACTTACTGTACATGGGGGTTCTGAGAATACGGGGAGCCGAATAATAAAGACCCATAAAAAAGCCATTACCCACAAATGCAAAAATCACCGCATTGGTGTGCAGTGGGCGCAATCGACCAAAGGTAGTGTAAGGAATATCAAAGTTTAGGGCTGGAAATGCTAACTGAAACGCGATGATTACGCCCACCAGCATTCCGACTATCCCAAACACGATAGAAGCAATGGCGAAGTTTCGTACGATGGTATTGTCGTACTCAAACTCTTCCATTTCAACGGCAGAGGTAGTTTTGGAAATTGGTTCCATACTAAAGTTGAGGAGTTAGATGATTGAGGAGATGAACTATTTTTCTTTATCGTCAAATAAAATACGAATGGAAGGAGTACAGTCGTCGTCGTATTGACCTTGGCGAACCGACCATATAAAGGCTATCAAAAAACCGCCCGCTACCAGCAGACTAATACTTAAAAGGACAATAAGTGCGCTCATAGGAGTTGTTATTTTGGGGCAGAGAAACAAAAATGGGGATTTTCTCTACTGCTTTAGCCCAAAAGTACATTTGGAGAGAACGTAGAAAGATGAGGGAAGTCAGGGTTGAAAAGTGACTTTAGTCAGTTGTTTGGGGGGAGGATTCAACGCTTTGTGTCAAAATAATGCCAATCAATGAACTAAAAACAAAAGGTGACTATTGATAAAAGAACCCCTCTTTTATTGAGAGGATAGCCAAAGGTTTGAAAGATGAATATTTTACTTTTTAAATTGGCCATGATGCCAATGGTGATTGGCTTTGTTACACTGGTAAGTCGCAAATGGGGGAATAAAGTCGGTGGGGTGATTGGCAGTATGCCTTGGGTAGCAGGTCCTATTCTGGTGTTTTTTATTGTCGAACAAGGCCGAGACTTTGGTATTCAGGCGGTTCCAGGTATCTTAATGGGTATTGTTTCGCTGGTAAGCTTTTGCTACACGTATGCCCTTTTGTCAAAACGTCGGCAATGGGGAGTTTCGGTGCTGCTTTCTTATCTGAGTTTTATTTTAACGGCACTTCTACTTGATTTTTTACATCCTCCTTTATTACTTATTTATGGTATCGCTGTGGTAACCATCATTGTAGCACTGCGGTATTTTTCTGTTCCAAACGAAACCGAAAAGGTAAATCACTTATCAAGGCGATTGAAATATGATATACCTATCCGCATGTTGGTGGCTACGCTTTTTGTGCTTTTCATTACGGGTATTGCCAAACTGTTAGGGCCGGCTTGGAGCGGTATTTTGACACCGTTTCCCATCATTACTTCGATTTTGGCCATGTTTACTCATTATTTGCAGGGAAGTAAAGCCGCTATCATCGTCCTGAGAGGAATTATGATTGGCTTGGTGGGATTTACTACCTTTCTGTTTCTGCAAGCTTATTTACTGCAGGAGTTCTCCATCGTAGTCTCCTTTGCAATTGCATTTGTGGTCAATGCACTTATCAATCTTGTTGCCATCAAAGTCTGGTAAATCGCCTTATTTCAATAACTTATGGGAAGCGATTCGGCTTGAGATGGTGGTATAAAGTACAATTGAAATCGAACTGGCAGGCATCAATATCGCCGCAACAACGGGGGAAAGCGTCCCTGTCAAAGCAAAGCTGAGTCCGACAATATTGTACAGCAACGAGATGATAAAACTCTGAACTACAATTCTCCGCCCCGACTGCGCCAATCGCACATACTGAGGAAGTTGTGAAAGCTGACTTCCCTGCAAAACTCCGTCGCAGGCAGGGGAGAAGTTGTTGATATTGTCCGATACTGCTACACCTACGTCGCTTTTTAGGAGCGCCCCGGCATCATTTAGACCGTCGCCTACCATCAAAACGGTACGGCCCTGTTCCTGTAGTTTTTGAATAAACTGAAGTTTGTCGTCGGGTTTTTGATTAAAATGCAGTTGCGATGTGGAACCAAACAGATTGCCCAACATTTCTACATCCGTTGGTTTATCGCCTGACAGTAAGAAGGTTTGGTAGTGCTTTTGTTTCAGTGCAGTAAGTGTTTGGGGCAAATTGTCGCGGTACTGACTCTGAATCTCAAAATAACCCAAAACTCTGTCTCCAAAATAAAAATAAACGTGACTGGTGTTGTCGTCCTGTTTGGCAGAGGGGATCCCGGCAATGAGTGGCGAAGCAAATTGTGCAGAGCCCAATCTGATGAGGCAATCTTCTCCCAATTTTGCTTCAATTCCTTTTCCTTCAATTTCCCTAAAATCACTCAATAGTTGCTCTTTAGGAACATGACTCAACGATTTTGCTATCAATCGACTCAATGGGTGAGACGACTGCTCGCACAATGTTCTGACAATCCGTTTTTGCATTTGTGAAAGCGGCTTTCCGATAAACTGAATCTGAGCATCGTCGGGCAAGGTCAAGGTGCCTGTTTTGTCAAATACAACCGTATCAATCTTTGAAAGATTTTCGATGATTTGTGCGTTTTTCAGGTAAAATTTATGCTTGCCAAACATACCCAACATATTGCCGTTGGTGAATGTATCAGACAGCAATAACGCACATGGACAGGCGACAATCAGAATGGTTGTGATGGCGTTGATACCACGGGGCAAGTCTCCCATAAGTCCCCAATAAAGCAACCCTGAAATTCCTAAGCCTAATAGTGTCCAAGTAAAATAGCGGTTGATTTGGCTCACCATCGTACTTTGAGTGACCTGTTGCTTTTTGGAAAGAGAGTCATTGTTCCAAAGCTGCGTCAAATAACTTTGTGATACACGTTTGGTAACTTCTACCTCAATCGCCCCTCCAACTTGCCGTCCTCCGGCATAAATGAGCTCATTTCGCGTCTTTTCAACGGGAATAGACTCGCCCGACACAAAGCTGTAATCAATCATCGCCCGTTCGCTGATGAGTCGTACGTCGGCAGGAATCAATTCTTTGTTTCGAATCAAAATGCAATCACCCGGCTGTAAATCAGTCACTAAAATCTGGTGGTCAGTGACTGGTGAGCGGTGGTTGGCATCTTTATTTTCTATTTCTGAATTATCCAAGGCATCATTCCTGACTTCTTCCTCCTGATTCCTCGCTCCTAATTTTGTCACTGCTACCGGAAAGTACGATTTATAGTCACGGTCAAAAGAGATAACAGAGTACGTTTTGTCCTGAAAATACCGCCCCAACAACATAAAAAACACAATCCCCGTCATGGAATCCAAGTAGCCAACGCCCGTTTGGGTGCTAATTTCGTAGAGACTGCGAACAAACGTCACCAAAATGGCCAAAGCGATAGGCGCATCAATGTTGAGGTAGCGTTTGCGAATGGCTTTCCACGCTGATACAAAAAAGCCAGAAGCTCCGTAAAAGAAGACGGGCAAAGCCAGCAGAACGCTGAAAATGCTGAACATGGATTGCAGGCGGTGGTCGTTTTGCGTCTCGCCCAAACCAAAATAGTCGGGGAAACTCATCATCATCACGTTTCCAAAAGCAAACCCTGAAATTCCGATTTTGTACAAAAGGGTACGGTTGGTCTTGGGCGCTTCGTTGGCTTCTACATCCTGTAGACTGAGGTAAGGCTCATAGCCGATATAGGTAAGCAGTTCGGCAAGTTTGCTGAGATTTATTTTTTGCTCGTCGAGTACAACCCGTACTTTCTTTTCGGGAAAATTAACCAATGACGAAATCACTCCTTCGTGCAGTCGGTGCAGATTTTCGAGCAAATACACGCAGGAACTGCAATGCATTTGGGGCAGGTACCAATTGATATGGGTTTGGCGACCGTCCGTAAATTCAATAATGCGGTCGTGGACTTCGGGAAGGTCTAAATAAGCGTATTTGCCGGCGTAGTAGCTTTTGTCAGGCGATACGCCCGGGTTTTGAGTGAAGTCGTAGTAGCTGCAAAGTTCATTTTCCTGCAGTAATTCGTAGACCAATTTGCAGCCTTCGCAGCAAAACGGTTTGTCGTCGTGTACCACGATGGTATCTTCACAGTCGGCTCCGCAGTGGTAGCACTGCACTTCGACGCTTGGGGAAATGGATTGAGACATAATTAAACCTTATAGGTTTGACGAAAGATATTGATGATAAACCTATAAGGTTTTACCAAAAGTGCGTCATTAACCGCCGTCAGGCTATGACTAAAATCAGTTTTTTGCGGGATATTTGTCAGTATTAACCCTTCCTTTCTGCTTCCCGATAAGCGCGAACTTCGATTTTCGCGGCAGATAACCGCTCTTGGAATCATTTGCCGTTGATTTGCATAAAAAACGACAACCATGAAAACACAGGAAATTTCCTCTTCTCCAAGTACTTCAACTCAAGCTTCGGCATTGCGCCGTTACGACCTCGATTGGATACGCGTTATCTGCATTGTTATTTTGTTGTATTACCACGTAGGGATGATTTATGTGCCTTGGGGCTGGCATATCAAAAGCGTCGAAAAAAGTGAAGTGATGCGTTGGGTCATGATTTGGCTGCATTATTGGCGGATGCCTCTGCTGTTTTTTGTTTCGGGAGCAGGTACGTATTTTGCCTTGAGTCGTCGTACGTATGGAAGCTACGCCGGTGAGCGGGTCAAGCGGCTTTTTGTACCATTGGTGTTCGGAATGTTTGTGATTGTTCCTCCGCAGATTTACTACGAACGTCTTTTCAATGGCGTTCATTTCAATGGCTACGCCGATTTTTACAAAACCGTTTTTAACTTTGTTCCTTACCCGGAAGGCAGTTTTAGCTGGCATCACTTGTGGTTTGTAGCCTACTTATTCGTCTTTTCATTGATTAGTATTCCGCTGTTTAAGTGGATGAAATCTGCTGGTGGAACTCGTTTTATGGAAAGGGTGGAAAAGTTTGCGACGCGCAAAGGAGGGGCATTGTGGTATGTACTTCTAATTACTCTTAGTCAAGTCATTTTGCAGCCGTTCTACCCCGACGAAACGCATGCGCTCGTGGATGATTGGGCGTATTTTGCTTTCAATATTTTGTTGTTTTGGGGTGGGTACGTACTTGTCAGTCGCCCAAAGTTATGGCAGGTGATGAGTGACCAACGACGCATTTACGGGTGGGCGACGCTCATTACGACAGTCATTCTGTATGGTCTGTATATTTGCGTTCGGCTCATTTATCCCGCTTGGGACGATGCAACTTGGTATGATGTTGTTTGGGATATTAATTCCTTCTGTCTTACGTGGTTTTCGGTTTTGGCAACGGTGGGATACGGGTATCGGTATTTGAATCGAAATCATCCCATTTTGGCAAAACTCAATGAAGGCGTTTATCCGTTTTATATTCTGCATCAAACTGTTATTGTCACTATTGGGTATTATCTGCTTAAGTATAATTTGGGCGTTTGGGGCGGTTTTTTGGTAATCAGTACATTGTCGTTGGGGCTGAGCGCAGGTTTGCATTGGTTTGTTATCAAACGAGTAAAAATTCTGTGATTATTCTTTGGTTTGAAATAAGCTTCTTAGATGACCTACTCTACCAACTTACATTTTCCATTCGACGACGAAACGACCATAGATGTACTTTTTGAAGATGATACGGCTACGCTCATTCGGAAAAAAAGTTGGACTGCCGCTGAAATTGAAGAACAGGTGAAGCATTTTTGCTATACAGGCGAAAATCTTTCTAAAGACCCTACAGTGGAAAAAGCCAAACTGCCTCCGTTTGCGCTGGGTTTTTATAAGTTTATTTTTTTCAAAAACCGTCTACCCAATGAGGTTGAATTTTGGAATTACTATCTTGGACAGCATTTTAAAGTGGTTGACGAACAATACGTTCAATTTTTGCGAAAAAGACTCCCGAGAAAGTACTTGGCTGAATCCGTAAAAGCGCGAATGCTGCGAAGCTATCCTTCCCTGATTCGAGACTTTCATTTTTTTATACTTTGTCAGGAATCTAAATTGTTTGAACGCGTAAGGTATTCATTAAGAGAGGATTATTTTGAAGGGATTGATTTGAATATTCAATTTGCCGGAGTGGTATATCAGGTAGCGGTGATGCTTAACTCGGAGCGTGCCCGTGCTTTCAAAATTAAAAAATATACCCGGCGCTCCGAAAATTCAAAAAATGAAGTTATTATGCTGTTTGATTTGTACAAAGAAGCAGGCAACCACAATAGCAAAGGTCGAATCAAGCTGTTTTCTGTCAAACACGTAAACGAATTATTAATCGAAATACAAAAACAGACCGAATGAATTACCAAGTATTTTCTAATTACGAAACCCTCTCCGCGCACGCATCTCAATTTATTTTGGACTATGTCCGTCAAAAACCTACCGCTACGATATGTGTTGCCTCGGGTGAAACCCCTCTTTTGACTTTTCAGAAAATCGTTGCCAATGCAAAACCAGGCGATTTTGACCAAGTTACGTTTGTTGCCTTGGACGAATGGGTGGGTATAGCGCCTGATAATGCAGGCAGTTGCCGCTCGTACATTGATGCACCGCTCATCACGCAGTTAGGTATCAGCCCTGAGCGCGTTTCATTTTTTGATAGCTTAGCCAACGATTTGGAAGCGGAATGCCAACGCGTCAATGATTTTATCGCGAGCAAAGGCGGCTTGGATATTATCATGGTAGGGATTGGAATGAACGGTCATTTGGGACTCAACGAGCCCGGAACTTCGTTTGATACCTACGCCCATATCTCTGAGTTGGAAGAAGTAACGGCCTCCATAGGGCAAAAGTATTTTCAATCCGAAACTCCGCTTACTCAGGGAATTACGGTAGGATTAAAACATTTTTTGGAAGCCAAAGTGGCGATTGTATTGGCCAATGGCGCAAAGAAAAAAGGAATTATTCAACGAGTTTTGGAAGAGCCTGTCAGCGAAAGTTTGCCCGCTTCGGCTTTGAAATTACATTCAAACAGCTATTTGTGGGTAGATGAATCCGCTAATCCTGCCTAAAATCGCTTGCGTAAAGCATCCAAAGCCCCTTTCGTGAACGCCCAAAGGGGTACAGTGGACATAATTCGGAAGTCTTCAAAAATTGTGGTGTCTTCATCCAAAAATGCAAACAAACGCGGGGTAGGATTTTTCTGGTAAAGTGCCGTAAAAACGTCTTTGCCCAAAGCACGGTTTTTCAATAAAACATTCAGTAATGTACTGTCTAACCAGTCTTTAAAACGTTTTTTGAAATTCTTTTTGGGCAGAGATGGTTTGCCTAACGTCACTAAATCCTTCACTAATTGTTGCGTAAATCGTTGCGTTCGCTGAAAAGCATAACCTGTCGAGGCTTTAACATAACCACCCGATGTTCCTATCCTCACAATATGTTCTCCAGCGTGATTGGGTGTCGGCTCATCGGTCATTGGAATGACGCCAAACTCTTCGTGCTCAATCGTGAAATTCTCAATTTTTAGAAACCTTTTTAGATACTTGTGCAGTTCAGCGTCGTATTCGGTAGGAGAGAGGAGTTTGTCTGAAAAAACGGTGTACTCCACCATAGCGCGGGTAGTGCTTTCGGGCAATACATACATGAATCGCACGCCTGTACCGCGTTGTTCTACGCGATAGTCCATCATGGTCGGGCAAGTGGTGTCAAAGACCGGTTTGTCAGTTACGATTTCCCAACCCTTAAAGTGCTGAAGCATGTTATGACAATCTTCCAAGTCTAATTTAAGCGGCTTGATGCTGTCAAACACATAGCTGCCTAAATACTGATTTTCGGTCGTGATGACAAAGCCGCCGATGGGTGTGTCTTTCAGACGTTCGATACGTTCATTGACAAACTTGATGTTGGGATTGGTGAGAAGGTCGAGTTTAACAAAATTGTAGAAGTCTATTCCTTTTAGCCATTTATAGGAATAGTCTCCCAAATCAAGCGCATCCGAGAAATTAGTGCCGTGAAAATAGACTTTGTTCCATTTTCGGTGAACAATGGCATCAAAAGGGTTTTGGTTGTCTTTTTCCCAAAAACACCAAGTCCGGTCATTCTTGGTCTTGGTGTCTTGGTCAATAATCAGAATGGATTTTTCGCGCAGAACAGTCTGGTTCATATAATAGGCCAAACTCAATCCGGCCAGCCCGCCACCCGCTATGATGTAATCGTATTTTTGCATGGAACTGCTACCCGATTTCAGGAATACCGAGTTGTTTACAAACTTTTTTGCAGAGTATATTTTTCAATTCTTGGTGACGACCGATTGGGGCTTGGTGTCCATTTGCCGGATTATAGAAAATGGTATGGTCGCCTCCCTCTCTCAGCAGCATGCATCCATGAGCCTTCAAATGTTTGATAAGTTGTATTCGTTTCATCAGGCTACTTCCACGATTTCTTTTCGAACTTGTCGCTCGCCTAATTGTTGCTCAAAAAGCCATTTTTGAGTGTCTAAATAGAAATCCAAGGCCGCAATCATATTGATTTTAAGTTCCTCAATAGTTTCTCCCTGTTCAATCACGGCAGGAAATTCTTCAAATTGGCCTACCCAGCCTCCTTCTTCGGCTTTTTCGATTACTGCGGTTAGTTTCATATTGATTACAAATTAAATCGGCACGTTCACATGCCGCTCAGAGTGATAGCTTGAACGTACCAACGGACCCGATTCTACGTATTTTAAGCCACGTTTCAGCCCTTCTTCGCGATACATGGCAAAGGTGTCGGGGTGAATCCACTCAATAACTTCGTGGTGCATTTTGGTGGGTTGCAGATACTGTCCGAGCGTAAGAATGTCTAAGCCATGCGCTACTAAGTCATCCATTGCTTTTAACATTTCATCTTGCGTTTCTCCTAATCCCAACATAATACCCGATTTGGTACGTTTGCCAAATTCTTTGGTACGACGAATCTGTTCCAAACTGCGTTCGTAGCGAGCTTGCGGGCGCACGGCGCGGTACAATCTTGCGACGGTTTCCACATTATGCGATACCACTTCCTGTCCCGCCGAAATCATGCGCTCTAAGGCTTCCCAATTACTTTTTGTGTCGGGAATCAATGTTTCTATCGTAGTGGAAGGACTTAGTTCTTTGGTCAACACAACCGTTTGGTGCCATATTTCCGCTCCGCGGTCTTTCAATTCGTCGCGATTTACGGAGGTAATCACGGCGTGTTTTACCCCCATGGTTTTGATGGCTTCCGCGACGCGACGCGGTTCATCTACGTCGTATTCGTTGGGTCGGCCGGTAGCTACCGCGCAAAAGGAACAACTGCGTGTGCAGACGTTGCCCAAAATCATGAAGGTAGCTGTGCCTTCACCCCAGCATTCCCCCATATTCGGGCAGTTGCCGCTTTCGCAAATGGTATGGAGCTTATTGGTATCTACAATCGTCCGAACTTTTCTGTATTCAGGGCCAACGGGTAACTTTACTCTTAGCCAATCAGGACGTTTTTTGCGTTCAGAGGTAATTACTGGAAGTTCAATCATTGTCTTTTCGTTATCAGTTATCGGTTATCCGTTATCCGACAAAATTTTTACAAATAACGGATAACGATTAACGGATAACGGCTTATTTTTTGTTTCCGAAGAACAAAGTTACGTAACCTGAGGTGAACAAGCTACGATTTTCGGCAAAAGGTATAATAACGGGTGCCTTGGAAAAAAGCTCAGTAAGAAAGCCGACTTCCAAACCCGTGAGATTACTTCGAAAGGCACTCAGTTCAAAACTGAAGGCGATTTTGGCATTGACTCCGGGAATAATCTTTGAATTTCCCAAGCCTTGTAAAAGATTTCCGGAACCTAAAATATTCCCTAAATCAGTGTGTTTGACGGGGTCATACGCTTCGGTACGTACTACACCGGGACGAACCTGATACTGAATGTAATAGGGCTTTAGAATACCTAATGAAGCCCCCACGGCTAAAATACCGTTAATAGAAATTCCTTCCTCGTTGTTGCGATTGGACAGTATAATTTCACGACCATACTGAGGGCGGAGGACAAACAGGTAGTTTTGCTTGCCGGGAGTAAACCGCGAACCGGTATTGCTGGATTGCGACAATTCTTTAGGGTGACGTACATTTACCAGATCAAGCCCTAAATAGCGATACTGGCGTCGCCCGAAAAGTTCGTTTTCGAGGCGCGTAGAATGACGGAAAACCAAACCTCCCAACAAGCCAGAGTTCGTATTGGTGGTAATACCGTAGGTAGTAATGGTGGAGTAGTCCTCTTCCTCTTCTTCTAAATTGGTTTTAGGACGGCGTTGCTGACTCCAAGCGGCTTGGGCAACCAGCAAAAGGGCGAAAGCTATAGTTGAAAACGATTTCATTATTCGTAGCAATAATTTTATCTAAACCTAACAAAAATACTTTTCAAAGTCAAGTGAATGTACGTCAAAAAGGGTAAAAAAGTTGCGGACTCCTTTGCCGAATTAAACTATTTTAATGACTTTATGGTTCAGAAATTTTTTGTGAGCCGTAAATTGCATTCCGCAAAGCGAGAAATAGAAATTGTAATTCGAGTCTCTAAAAAAACGTGCCAACTGAGATTTCGCAAGTTACTTTTTCAAGCTGCTCATTTACAGTTCGGTACGATTATTCATTCCCAAACCAGTAAGAATCAGATAATGCACAACCAAAAGATTTTGTTTGCCAACCTTAGAACACGGATTCAACTGATGGGACGGATAAAGACGGATAGTGGAATCCATTTTAATCTGTTTAATCCGTTCTATCTGTGTTCTATGTTTTTGGTGGTGTTGACTATCAGCGCTTGGCGCATCATTGACCTTAACCAAGCCATTTTCTCCGAAAAAATGCAATTGGACAAAGGAGTGACGAAGGCAGAAACGGTCATCATCATCGCCAAAAGCTTTGCAGGAAACCCGTATGTTTCACACACGCTCGAACAAACCCCCGAAAAACTCGTGTGTAATCTTTCCGAATTTGATTGTTATACGTTTGTGGAATCGGTGTTGGCTATGACCCTCGCTCGCCATCATCAGAAATCATACCTTGAATTTCAAACCCTACTGCGTCAAATGCGCTACCGTGATGGAAAGCTTGAGGGATATGGCTCTCGGTTGCATTATTTTTGGGAATGGAAGCAACAGGGGCAGGCAATGGGTTGGTATTTCGATGTCACTGAGCAATTGGGGGGAACTAAAGCACAACCGGTTATCAATTTTATGACAACACATCGGGGTCTTTATCCTGCGTTGGAAGATGAAACAACATTTCAGGAAATTCAGCGAAGTGAAAAGAAACTGAGTGAAAATTTCTGGCACTATCTTCCTAAAAGTAAAGTGGGTGAAATAGAAACTCATTTACAGGAAGGAGATATTGTAGGAATTACTTCAGGTATTGCCGGTCTTGACTTCAACCACGAAGGATTTATTGTCAAAAAAGGCAATCAGGCCTACCTCCTTCATGCTTCTTCTGATGCAAAAAAGGTAATGGTCTCCACAGAGCCTCTGGCCGATTATCTACAGAAAATCAAGAAACACAGTGGTATTGTGGTGTTGCGAATCAAAGGTTAGTTCTTTGCCGAAAACCAACCGACGGTTGTCGTTGAGCTTTCCAGTTTTTTCTCCAGAGCATCAGGAAGTTTTGGAAAAAAATCAATTCCCGTCATTCGTTCAATTTCATCCACACTCATGACAAAGGATTTGAGGTTTTCGCTTGAAAATTCGTTTTTCATCACAAATCCAATCATACGCGGTTGATTGTCGGTGAGGCAAAGGGCAATTTTGTAATACATTTCAGGGACTGCAATTTCGTTGTATTTTCCGATGGTGGGCAATCCTAACTTTAATACCGGCCCCGTGACGATATACAATTCTTCGTCGCGCTCTGCCCATTGGCGAAATTTTTGTTCCAAATCATTCCAAATCCCGCGGTTAAAATCCGGCACTTGCGGACTGATATTGCTCATGTAAAAAGATTCCTGCTTCTCGTCGGTCGAAAGGTTAAAATCTCCGGCGGGTGCTAAGTGGCCACGGTCATACCCTGTACGTGTATAATCGGTCGTGACAGCCGAGCCTGTTTTGACGAGCGGATCCGGAACAAACTTATTCCCATCGCGGGAGAGGTAGGCGCGCGATTCTTCGCCGGTAAGTTTGTAGGCTACCCAATCGGCCTGTTCGTATTGTTCACGATAACGCAGCGTGTAGCGATCATGACGTACGATTTGGTCATTGGAACCAATGGCAGGAAGGTTAAAATCTTTTGTTTTAGCAAAATCAGGGCCATTTGACGAAGAGGTTGTTTCGATTTCTTCCTCCTTCGATTCCGTTTGTTTTCCCAGTCCTATTTTGTCTAACAGCGACTCATCATCTTTGGATTTTGTACGATCATCAGAAGCTACGTCATCAGTACGGTCGTCGGAGGCGGTGTTGTCGGGTTCCGGAGCGCGGTAAGGGTTATCGCCCCGCTCGGCGGGTTTTCTGTCGTAGATAAACACACTTTTTACATCGTTCCAAAACGCCACCAAGGGTTTTGTGCGGCCGCGATAGTGCAATACAAGCCCTATGACAACAAAGAAAAATAATAAAAAGAGGGTATTCCCGAAACGTAAGCCTTTGCGCTGCATTATTTTCAATTCTGATGGTTGGGTACAAAACGCAAAGAACGCCATAGAAGGTCAAACAAAACAAAGATTTTTTGAATCTTCCCGAAAGTTTCCGCACTTTGAGCCTTATTTTCAATTTCAAATGGTGCGATTTTAGTAAATGCAACAACTATCTATTATTGTCATTGGCGGCGGGGCTGCCGGATTCATGGGAGCAATTACCGCTGCCGAAACGTTTAGAGATGCAAAAGTTACGATTTTAGAGAAAAATCGGGGTGTTTTAAATAAAGTTCGGGTATCGGGCGGCGGGCGTTGCAACGTGACCAATGCCGCTCCAACCCTGCCGAAACTATTGAAAGGCTACCCGCGCGGCGCAAAATTTTTACGTCCCCTGTTTGAGATATTTAACAATCAACACACGATTGAGTGGTTTGAAAGTCGTGGCGTACCTCTCAAAACTGAACCCGACGGACGGATGTTTCCCACAACCAATGATTCAGAAACAATTATTGATTGCTTGCTTAAATCAGCGCAGCGTGCTGATGTACAAATCAGGACGAGTGCCGGTGTTACCCAAATTGAACCCAAGCCCAGCGGTTTTGAGGTAACGTTGCAATCGGGCGAAGTACTTCACGCTGACCGTGTTTTGGTGACTTCGGGCGGGCACCCACAATTGTCGGGTTATGATTGGTTGTCGAGCTTGGGGGTGGAAATTGTTTCTCCTGTTCCTTCTCTGTTTACGTTTAACATTCCTGTTTCTCCTTTGAAAGAGTTGATGGGGGTATCGGTGGGGACAGTAGGGGTGAAAATGGCGGGCAGTAAATTGACCGAATCGGGACCGCTGTTATTTACTCACTGGGGCGTCAGCGGCCCTGCCATTTTGCGTTTGTCGGCATGGGGCGCGCGTGAGTTGTCAGACAAAAACTATCAATTTGTGTCATTAGTGAATTTTACCAATAAGAAGCCCAATGAAATTCTTCAACAATTGACCGATTTTCAACGTGATTCGGCCTGGCGAATGAAGTTTATCACGACACAGGCCCCGTTTGGACTGCCTCAACGGCTTTGGAAACAATTGGTTGAGCTGTCCAATATTCCTGATACCATGCGTTGGACGGATTTGCCCGCCAAAAACCTAAACCGTTTGGTGGAGCATCTAACTAATTTTCAGTTGGATGTTCACGGAAAAACTACGTTTAAAGAAGAGTTTGTTACTTGTGGTGGTGTGAATTTGAATGGCCTTCATGCCAAGACGCTGGAGAGCCGCCAAGTGCCGGGCGTATTTTTTGCCGGAGAAGTCTTAGACATTGACGGTATCACAGGGGGGTATAATTTTCAAGCTGCTTGGACTACGGGGTTTGTGGCGGGGAGCCGATTGTTTTGAAAGTAGATAGAAAATAAGGAAATTAGAAAAATTTTTGCATATCTATGGATTTAAAAGACAATATCCCTGAAATTACCACTATTTCAATTGGTCGAGACAAACAAAACAATATCGTCCTCGACAATCCTCATATCAGTCGTCATCACGCCCAATTGACTGTTTGCTCTCCAAACAGTTTCATAATAGAAGATTGTGGTAGCAAGCGAGGTACTTTTATTGAAAATGCAGGTACGCTTATGCGTGTTGTTCGCAAACTTATTGATATTCAGGATAAAGTATGGTTAGCTGATTTAGAGTTTTCTGTAGCTGATTTATTGCCTAAAGTAAAAGCTACATCAAGTGAAAAGTTAGATATAGAAAAAGACCCGCTTGATTTTACAGAAGAATTTGCCGCTTTACAAAAAGTATATGAAGATTATCCTATATTACGGAAAGACTGCCGCAATCGAGACAAGATGATACGGTTGTGGAGCGTAGTAGGAGGCTCGGTGATTGGAGTAGGCTCAGTAGCTACAGCAGGTACTTTTGGCGTATTAGCTGTACTATCAAGCGCAGGTCTTAGTATGCTGGTGCCAACTTTGGCATCGCATTTACTTTCAACCGAAGAAAAACTGGAACTTATTGATAAAGAATATCGCCAACGGTATCGTTGCCCTAATCCCAATTGCCGCGATTCGTTCGGCAATCGGGAATTTGAATTAGTAGCAAAACAAAAAAAATGTACCAAGTGCAAAGCAGTATGGGTAAAATAAATTTCTCCAATATTTTAACTTACCTTTTCTTTCCTCACTTGATAAAGTAGAAATAACATACATCACCATGCAAAACATGACTACTTCCGACCAACAAATGACCGACGTATTTCAAGCTGCACAACAAAAACTGTCAGTGCCAACCACATCCTCAACAACTAAACTAAGCAGTCGCCAAAAAGCTTTCATATCTACTGCAACTGTGTTATTGGGGGGCGGAGCAGCATTTGCGGCGGTTAAATTGGGGGTTATTCCTATAGATACAAATGAAACTATACCTCCGACAGAAACTACTACAAATTCAGAATCAATCAGCTCCTATCAGCCTATTAAACATGACTACGTTTCGCCTGTTCAGAACGGTGTTATCAAACCTACTAAAAATATTGACATCGCAGGTGGTATCAACGACAATTTGACTTTTGAAGATGCCTACAATGCTGCTCGTGAAGAAGTCGGCCCCGGTGGCATCTTCTCATGGCATGGTGAAGTATATAACACTTATACCGTAGAAGAATGGCGCGGGTTATCGCTGGCACAGCGTCAGGAGTTTTTAAGTGATGTAGGCTACAAGCCTACTGAAACAACTGAGGATTCTTCCGGTAGTGAGGGTAATCAAGAGCCTAACTACGTTGAAACTATGATTAACGGTCGGCCTGCTCTGGGAATAGACGACGACCATGATGGTGTAGCCGACGCCATTGTGATTATGGACATAGATAGCAATGCCATGATAGCGATTGTTGATAATGGCGGTGATAATCGGTTAGATACAGCCTTGCAAATTGATATGACTACGCAAGAAGTAGTCAGTCAGCAACCTTTAGATGAGCCTTTTATGGCTGAAATGGAACGCTTAGAGGACATGAACGATGAACCTGTGTCAGAAGTAAACAATAGGAGTCTCGTCTCGTTGCCTGAGGAAGATACTTCCGAAGAAGAAGGTACTGACGAAGGAGGCTATATCAATGATGCTGAAATGCCCGAAATGGAATAATGACAACCTTTAAAAATACCATCCTTCCCTGCCAAAAATGTGGCAAACTTATCGCCGTCAAAGTGAGAGATTTTGAAAACGGCGCGATTCAGTGTACCCACTCTGGCTGTGGTCATATCAACCAGCTTACGCAAGCGTTTTACGATGAACGCATTTTGTTAGGCTTGCCTTCTTTTGGCCAATTGGTCTATCAACAAGACCCTGCACTACGCTATCCACTTCGGGTGGGTGTCAATACCGTGGGTCATTCGTCGTCGTGTACTGTTCATACCGAACGGTTCATGCACGATGGCAAGTGCTATCTTAGCAGAAAACATTGCACGATTGAGGTATTGTTTGATAAATGGGAGGGGAAATTACGCTATACTTTGCAGGATGGAGCAATAGAGCCTGAAAGTGGTCAGTATAAAAATAGTTTAAATGGGACACTTCTTAATGGTTATTTGCTTCAAAATGGTGACAAATTGGATATACTGGACCAAGGTCTGGTGTGTTTGGGTGGGGTAGATATATTTCGGCTGGAAGCTTACTTTATTCCACCATCTATGCTGCAAACCTACTTGATGTCAAAATCATTCGAGCCTGATGAAACGCAGTAACGCTATGTCAATGAAAATTCAAATTGAAGAACCACTTATTTTTTCCTTAACAGGTCAGCGTGCCAACAATGAAGATTTTGTGTATCCTACCGCTCCTACGTCCGATACACGTCTGTTCATGGTATGCGATGGTATAGGAGGGTGGGACAAGGGCGAAGTAGCGAGCCGATTGGTAGCTGAGGCCATTGCCGATTATTTTCAACAATACCCTCCTGTTGCCGTGACAAAAACTTATCTTATTGATACAATCACTCACGCGCATTTGGCTTTGGCCGAATACCTCCAACAAAATCCACTTCTCAGTCGAGTGGGAAGTACGTTGGCGTTGTTGTACTTGGACGAAGGTGGTGTAACGGTCGCGCACGTGGGTGACAGCCGTGTGTATCACCTGCGCAAGGGGCAGATATTGCACCAAACCCAAGACCACCGATACGTATTGGAGTTGGTATCGGAAGGTATTATTACCCAAGAACAGGCTCAAACACACCCCCGTCGTAATAGTCTTAGTCGCTCAATAGGCGTAGAATCGAATAACCTAAGCTTAAAAATAGATAATCCGACTGTCAATTATTTGACTGATATACAGGCAGGAGACTACTTTTTTTTGTGTACTGACGGGGTATTGGAGCAACTGAACGAAGAGAAATTGAAAGAAGTTTTTAAGAATCCGTCCTCTCAAAAAGGAATGTTTCAGATAGAACAAATTTTGTCTATTTGTCAAAACCAAACCCGCGATAATTACTCAGGCTGCTTAGTCTCCATTCGTGATGTAATAAAAGAAGAAACTTTCTCCACCGTATCGCTGCCTGCCAAAAAGAGTCTTCGGGCATGGATTGGGTTGGCAATTTTGTGGTTTTCGCAGTTATGTTTTGCCCAAAATGGCTCTACCTACGCCATCGTAGTAGGTATTGCTGATTACAAAATAACAGACTATCGCACGGGCGATTTAAAATTTGCGGATAAAGACGCACTCCGCTTTGCCGATTTTCTGAAAAGCCCAGCGGGAGGAAATGTTCCCAATCAAAACATAAAGGTCTTAACAAACAAAGTTGCCACGCAAAAAGCAATACTAAACGCCCTAAAACTATTTGAACAGGCAACTGACCAAGATCGCGTGATTTTTTATTTCTCAGGCCATGGACTCAATGGAGGGTTTATTCCATACGATGTAAAAAAGAATGACCCCGCCTCAGTTTTAACTCACCGCGACGTAAAAAATCGCTTCAAATCCTCCGCTGCCTCAACCAAACTTTGCATTGCAGATGCCTGTTTGTCAGGGAGTATGACAATCCAACAAGCATGGAATATCCCCGAATCGAAAACCTTGCCTAAAAACGCCGATGTAGTGTTGATGCTCTCCTCTCGCTCAACCCAGAGTTCGGTTGAGAGTGGCGTAGCACGGGGAGGATTGTTTACTTTTTTCTTGCTCAACGGTTTGCGTGGTAAAGCTGACGCAAACCACGACAAAACTGTAACAATTAAAGAACTCTTTCGCTACGTGTCTCCGTTACTAAAACGCAATACACCCAATGGCCAAGCTCCGATGTTTTATGGAAAGTTCTCTGATAATTTGGTACTTTCGTATCTTTAAACATCCATATATTAATGATAAATAAAGACCCCAAGCCACGTCCTAATCATCGAAAATACTTAGAAACCCTTCGCCAAATGACAGAAGGAGAGCGATTGTTAAAAGCATTTGAATTATCAGATTTTAGTCGAGCACTTTTTAAGGAGGGGCTACGGAATCGCTTTCCCGAAAAAACACCCGAAGAAATCCATGAACTTTTCTTAAAAAGATTGGCTAAATGTCACAATCAGAATTATTGAACTACGCTTTGGGTCTTCTCAATGCCAACGAGATTCCTTATATGGTGACAGGTTCAGTTGTATCAAGTTTGCAGGGTGAGCCTCGTTTAACTCACGATATTGATATCGTTATTGTGTTGCATCCTCGCTTTGCGTATGCATTTGCCGAAGCATTTCCGACAAACGTGTTTTATGTCAATAAAGAAAGTGTAAAAGATGCCATAGTACGCCAAAGTATGTTCAATGTAATAGACAGTACCTCGGGCAATAAGGTGGACTTTTGGATACTTACCCAAAGTGAATACGATCGAGTACGTTTTGGACGTAGGCAAAAGGTGAAGGTATTGGGTATTGAAGACTTTTATGTGACAAGCCCTGAAGACACTATTGTAAGTAAATTGCTGTGGGCAAAAATGGCAGGAGGAAGCCAAAAACAACTGATAGACGCGACTCGGGTCTATGAGTTGCAATATGAAAAGTTAGATATAATACACATTGAAGAGTGGGTACAGAAACTGGAACTTATAGCCGAGTGGAATGCCCTTTTGAGTAGTGCTGACCCTATTTAGATACAATAAATACAACTGGAAGATATCAAACACAAGCTATGACCTTAAAGTCTAATAAACTATTCAAAATATTCCTTCTGTTATCTCCTTTATGGGCGGCAACCGTTGCTGGGTTAGAGAGCTGCCAATGGACTGACCCAGTACTCAAAACCCTTAAAAATTGTACGTTGCCTACTGACATTAACATTGTTACAGACGCTGTTGACCCCAAAAAATATACATTTTCTTTGGCCAGTACTACTACAGATGTGAAGACCGTAACATGGAAAGTATTGAGTGGTTCGACAGTTTTGGTTCAATCTACCCTCACCTCTGCTCAATCTTATGCCTACACTGCTTCTACTAATGGAAGCTATACGGTAAGTGCGGAAATAGAAACCGTTTGTGGAGAAAAAAAGACATTGAGTAAAGCAATAACTATAAAAACTTGTGTCCAACCAACTGCCATAACAACTACAAGTGTTAGCAACAATACTTACACTTATGGGCTGACTACTACTACACCTGCTGATGTAAAAACCGTCACTTGGAAAGTATTGAGTGGCACTACTGCTCTCGTACAAGAACAACGTACTGATGCTGGTTCATTCAGTTATACTTTTGCTTCCTCGGGTAGCTACACCATTAGTGCTGATATTGTAACTACGTGCAACGAAAATTTGAATCGTTCCTTAAGTGTAAATATTACCGTGTCAGGAGTTTCATCAGCTGCTAATTTTAAAGCATGGAGAAACGGCGGGGGAGCAAATGATGTAGGTAACGGTGTTGCAATAGATGGTTTAGGAAATGTGTATGTAATAGGGAACTATGGTTCTTCTATCGCTTTTGGTGCCACTACTTTAAATGTGGCAGGTAGCAATGATGTTTTTATCGCTAAATACAACAGTAATGGTGATTTAGCATGGGTGCAGAGAATAACAGGGGACGGAACCGATGAAGGAAAAGGGATTGCGGTGGATTCTAATGGAGATATTTATGTGATTGGTCAGGTAAGTACCAATGCTGGCTTTTTCAATACAACTGCCAATGTGATTGTAAACACCCCTGTTAGAAAGCAAACCGGCGGCCCTACTGATATATTTGTGGCAAAGTATAATCGAGATGGTCAAATGCTTTGGAATAAACTCTATGGTGGCGGTAGCCCGGACCAAGGAGTAGGAATTGCCCTACATTCTTCTGGGATTTATATTACAGGCTTTTTTAGCGCTCAGTCTGCTACTTTTGGGGCAACAATTATTCAAGCTTCGGGAATAGAAGGGAAGTATGATGCTTTTTTGGCTAAGTTGAACATCAATGGAGATGCCCTTTGGGCAGTTTCCTGCGGTGGTTTTGAAAACGACTATGCCAGTAGTGTTGCCGTAGATACAGACGGAAATGCCTATATAACGGGAAACTTTTCTTCTCCTGCCACTTTTCGTTCTGTTTCCGGGGCTTCTACGGTATATTCTTCAAATACAACCCCTGATATTTTCATTGCTAAATACAATTCTGGTGGTAATTTAATGGCTTTTCATAATTCCAATTCAGGGACTCCTGCTTTTGGTAGTAGTGTAGCAGTGAGTGGTAGTTCTGTCTATGTAACGGGTACA
The DNA here is from genome assembly GCF_027484545.1 of Runella sp. Classification (GTDB taxonomy): domain Bacteria; phylum Bacteroidota; class Bacteroidia; order Cytophagales; family Spirosomataceae; genus Runella. The sequence goes on from NZ_JAIXST010000277.1 coordinate 37,275, forward strand.
ATACAAGGCTCAAATTATGGGAGTACCCTCGTCAGTTATCGTGGCGGAGGCGATATTTTTCTGGGGAAATATAGCCTAAGTAACCTGAATGTAGAATGGGTAAGAACGGCTGGTGGATCAGGTACAGACGCTGGAAATGGCGTAGTAATAGATAAATCAGGAAACGCCTACATTACTGGGCTGGTAAGCGATAATAGTTTGTTTGATAATACTTCCGTTAGGTCGTCAGGAAGTACGGATGTATTTTTGGCGCAGTATGATAGCAATGGAAATTTTCGATTTGTAAAAACGACTGGGGGTAATGGCGCGGATGGAGGTACTTCCATAGCAATCAATAATACGGGGAATTTATTATTACTTAGTGGGTTTTATAGTAGTTCTTTTATATTTGGTACTCCGCCTGCTTTAACCTATTCGGGCGGATTGGATATTTTTGTGGCAAAGTATCCAGATTAGAGATAAATTCGAGAACAGCCGTGGCGAAAGTGATTTGTGGATGGTAAAGGTGAGGTGAGGATTGTGGCAAGACCAACGATGCAATTAATAGTAAAAAGACATTATTATTCTGATAGTTGAATAAAGTAAATGCCACATTATCAGTAAAATAACAAATGACCCAGACCTTTACCACCTTTCAAGAATTCAAGAAACGCTACCCGATTCAGTTTGCGGAGAAAGGTACGTGGTTGGGAAGTGGTACGTATGGCAAGGTGTTTCGGGTAGAGGACCAAGTAGAAACCGAATGGGTGGCCGTAAAAATCAGTGAGTACCGCCAAAACGATACCAAATCCCTAAAAGCAGAAGTAGAACTCGCCCAAAAAGTGCCGCGCCACGCCAATATCGCCCGCTATGATGCTTGCTACCGCCTCGAAACCGATACGGGTATCAGCGATTTTGCGGTGATGAAGTACTACTCCGACGGCAATTTAGCTGACCTGCTCAAACGTAGTAAACTCACCGACAAAGAACTCCGCGACATTGTATGCGGTACGCTTGAAGGACTAAAACATCTGCATCAGCAGCGCATTGTTCACCGCGACTTTAAACCCGCTAATATCCTCATTTCGAGGGATAACAGCGGCAGATTTATTCCCAAAATCGCTGATTTTGGTCTTAGCAAACTCGTGAGTCAAGACGAAATAGATAGTTCTGATTTTGATTTGAGCGATGGGCGCGGCACACCCTCCTATAAAGCCCCCGAGCAGATTGAGGGCGGACGCGTGAGTTTCAACTTGGACTTGTGGGCGTTTGGCGTGATTTTGTACGAAATGCTGACTGGCGAAAAGCCGTTTAGCGTAGGTACGCAGTCAAGCGAACCTACCCTGAGGCGAGAAATAGAGCGCAAAATCACCTCTGCTCAACTTCCCGACCGCCTCCGCACCTTACCTGAGCCTTACCAAGGCATGATACGGCGGTGCTTGGTCAAAGACATTCGGCAGCGCGTACGTAAAGCGGACGAATTGTTAGCACTATTGGACGAACCCATAAAGCCACCACCGCCGCCCAAACCTGTTGAAAAGCCAAGCGTTACTCTTACCGACCATACAGACGTTTATGTAAAGCCCAAGCGCGTGGTGCAGGAAACCAAGACGGATGTGTATGTGCCGAAAGCCATTGTTCAAACCCCCGAAATTCAACCCAAATCTAAAAATACGTGGCTTTGGGGATTGATTGGGGGGGTGACGGTAGTTTTATTAGGGATTTGGTTGCGGCCAAAAGAGAAAGTTGAGTTTGAACAAGCTGCTAAAATTTGGGATAAAACCCTTGGAGGAAGTGGTTCTGATTGGCCTGCTGATTTGATTGCTACTACTGATGATGGTTTTGTGATTGTAGGAGGCTCAGTGTCCACTCTTTCGGGAGATAAATCTGAAAATAATAAAGGAAAAAATGACTATTGGGTAGTAAAGCAAAATAGTGCTGGTCAAAAAATTTGGGATCGAACCCTTGGGGGGAGTGGTGAGGATTACGCTTCTGCTATTGTTGCCACCATAGATGGTGGGTTTGTGATTGCAGGTATGTCTAATTCTCCCCTTTCGGGAGACAAATCTGAAAACAGTGAAGGCGGGCAAGACTATTGGGTGATAAAGCTTAATAGTAATGGTCAAAAAGTATGGGATAAGACCATTGGAGGGGATAGTTATGATGGATATCCTACCATTGTTGCTACCGCTGATGAGGGTTTTGCTATAGCAGGAAGGTCAAAATCTAATATTTCGGGAGATAAATCTGAAAATAGCAGAGGGGAAAATGACTATTGGGTAGTTAAACTCAATAGCAACGGGCAAAAGGTTTGGGATAAGACCATTGGCGGGAGTGGTTATGATAATATTTCTGCTATTGTTGCCGCGGATGATGGCGGTTTTGTAATAGGAGGAACATCTGACTCTAATATTTCTGGTGATAAATCTGAAGGAAGTAAAGGAGGAGAAGACTATTGGGTAGTTAAACTCAATAGCAATGGGCAAAAAGTATGGGATAAAACATTTGGGGGAAATGATAGAGATAGATCTAATTGTATCATTGTTACTGACGATGGGGGTTTGCTAATTTCAGGGGCATCTAATTCGATTAATTCTGGTGATAAATCTGAAGGAAGTAAAGGAGGGGAAGACTATTGGGTAGTAAGACTTAATAGTAGTGGTCAAAAAGTATGGGATAAAACATTTGGGGGGAATCTTGAGGATAATGCGGATGCTGTCGTTGCTGTTAATGATGGTAGTTTTGTGGTAGGGGGAACGTCCAATTCTAATACTTCGGGAGATAAATCTGAAAATAGCAGAGGTGGTGAGGACTATTGGGTAGTAAAAATAAATAGTAACGGGCAAAAAATTTGGGAAAAAACTCTGGGAGGAGCAGGTAGTGACAATGTTGCTACAATCATTGCTACTGCTGACGGAAGCTTTGTGATTGCAGGAGGATCATATTCTCCTATCTCTGGCGATAAATCAGAAAATAGCCGTGGTGGAAGTGATTATTGGGTAGTAAAAGTGAAGTAGAAGATAGGAATACAAAAAATGTAACACTAACTATAAATAATGGACTGTCAGGGAGTTATTTTTAGTACACACGCTACTGCAAGGATGTTTGCTCGCACTATATCCCAAAAAGACGTAGAGTATGTACTTAAAAATGGAATAACGATTCAACAATATCCAACAGATAAACCTTTTCCAAGTGCATTGTTATTAGGATTCATCAATGATATTCCCCTGCATGTAGTGGTAGCACAAGATGAGGATAGTACGTGTATTGTCATTACTGCGTACATTCCAGATGCGTACATTTGGGATGATGATTTTAAAACAAAAACTAAATAAAACTATGCAATGTGTATTTTGTAAGACTGGGCAGACAGTGGAAGATAAGACCTTGATTACGTTGCAACGTGGGGCGGCTATCATTATCATAAAAGAAGTACCTGCCGAGGTTTGTAGCAATTGCGGTGAGGCTTATTTGTCGGCTAGGACTAACCAAAAAGTCTTGAACTTGGCTGAAGATGCAGTGGAAAAAGGAGCGGAGTTGGAAATTATTCGTTACCCCGATACGTACAAAGAATTAGTTTAAGACAATATTGAAGTAAAAAATGGTGATTAACACGTATATTCATTGATATAACCCGATGACCCAGACCTTTACCACCTTTCAAGAATTCAAGAAACGCTACCCGATTCAGTTTGCGGAGAAAGGTACGTGGTTGGGAAGTGGTACGTATGGCAAGGTGTTTCGGGTAGAGGACC
>NZ_JAIXST010000164.1 GCF_027484545.1 Runella sp.
ACCAGGTTTTCGGAATTTGGTAGCCCACTCGGGGTGAGGTGATGTTTTATTCATAATGTGATACGTATTTACGTAATATAAATTAATTACACAAAAACCAATATTGCACGTTCTGGCTATGGTTTTTTCCTCTTTACGTAATTATCAAGCGGAGTTAGGGGTTAATTTTAAAAAAACGAGTTACAACCCCATAAGAAACGCCAATGACGGTCCGCCGCTGCGGTGTATTAGGGCATTGAGCTCTGAATTTTCATTTAGAATGGAGGTAATATTGAGGTTATACTTATTACCTTATAATCCACTCAGACCTGGTCCGTGTTTTCTAATTGGCAATGTTGTACAGGTACTTGAGATGAAGCCCAATAGTCCTAAAAAAGAGCATTATGCCTACAGCAAACATGGTTCCTGTAGTATTTTGGCGGCGATTGAGCCTAAAACAGGTCAAAGATTGGCTCATGTTCGCAGACAAAGAACCAAGCAACAATTCACATGGTTTATGAAAAACTTAGCTCAAAACTACCCTAATGCAGATAAAATAATAGTCGTTTTAGACAATCTCAATACTCATACACCAAATGCTTTTTATGAGATATTAGAGGCCGAAAATGCCGAAAAACTGGCCAATAGGTTTGAATTTGTCTATACCCCAAAGCCAGCATCGTGGCTTAATATCATAGAAATAGAATTTTCAGCTTTATTGAGGCAATGCCTCAACAGAAGAATTGCCTCAATAAACGAACTTTCAAAACAAGTGATGTGCTATTTCAAAGAACGAATAGATAAAAAAATTATCATTAACTGGCAATTCTCTTGCGAATCTGCCCGCCAAAATTTAAATAAACATTATAAGCAGGTTAATCCTATCAATATAAAATATAAAAAAACTAATTAAACACTGTACTTATTGCCTATTTTAGAGCAAGGGGTAGTGATTTTTGCTTAAAAATAGAGGTTTTCAGTTGTGACCTGTAGGACGGTTTTTTAGCTACTGCCAAAGCCGTTTTTCCAAACGCAGCTATTGTGGCCGACCGTTTCCATGTTTTTAAATTATTGACTCATGTTTTGGATAAAGAACGTAAAAAATTACGGCATGAATTCAAAAATGATGACAATTATAAAGCCATTAAATGGTTGTTGTTTAAGCCATGGGAAAGCCTTAATGACAAACAAAAAAGAACGCTTTTAAGAGCTTTCCGAAAAGCAAAGATGCTACAGCAATTGTACTTCACTAAAAACGAACTCAGAAACATTTTCGAGTCGGATTACTCCAAGCAACAAGCCCGAAAAATAGTCGAACAATGGATACTGCAAGCTAAAAGCTTAAAACATAATCTATTAGATAACTTCATCAATACCCTGGAAAGACACTTTGAAAGCATCCTTTACTTCTTTACCCACCGCGTCTCAAATGGTATCGTTGAAGGCGTAAACAACGTTATTAAAGCTATAAAAAGGAATGGATTTGGGTTTAGAAATTTTGATAATTTTAAACTCAAAATCCAGTGTCAGTTTTTATAATCACCTAAGTTATGGATGAACCTGTTTTTACAGCTGCTCCACCAGCAAATTTCAACTTTTGCTACAACCTCAAGATTATCTATCAACTAAAAAAACGCCATTTCCCTTTGATATTATCCAGGTATTTATCGCCTGAACCTGTATTCAATAGCAATACTTTTTCGTCTGTTTTCAACCAACCTTGTTTCAAAAGTTTTTTGTGAGCGGACCATATTGCACCTCCTTCAGGAGCAACAAACAACCCTTCATGTCGACAGATTTCGCTGACGCCCTCCAGCAACTCTTCTTCTGACACGGCAATCGCGGTACCTGCTGACTCCCGCAATACCTGCAACATGAGCGGCTCGCCGATGGGTCGAGGTACCGCTAATCCATTGGCCAGCGTAGGTTTTCCTACGTATTGTTTGCTATTGGGTTGTTTTCCCCAAAACGTATCTACCACGGGTGCACAGTTTTCGGTTTGCACAGCTACCATTCGCGGCAACGCCTGATCCATAGACAGCCATCCCAATATTTGCATTTCTTTAACTGCCTTCCAAATGCCAATCAGCCCCGTACCGCCGCCCGTAGGGTACATGATCACATCGGGCAATTGCCAATTCATTTGCTCGGCTATTTCGTATCCCATCGTTTTTTTGCCTTCCAATCGGTAAGGTTCTTTCAAGGTAGAAACGTCAAAATAACGGCCATCCCGGTTCATTTCCTGAACTTTGGCAGCGCAGTCGTTGATGAGGCCGTCTATTAAAATCAACTGAGCGCCATAACCAATACACTCTTCTTTAAACGCCTCAGGCGTATGACGGGGCATGACCACCACGGCCTCCAGTCCTGCCCGTGCGCAATAGGCAGCCATGGCTACGCCCGCATTGCCCGCCGTAGGAATGATACAGGCGCTCTTTCCCAATTCTTTGGCTTTGGAAATAGCCATGCACAAGCCTCGGGCCTTAAAGGAACCCGTTGGATTTTGGCCTTCGTCTTTTAGAAATAGATTTTGAATGGAATGGGCTGATGACAAACGATGTAATTTTAAAATAGGCGTAAAGCCTTCACCCAATGTCACTTGATTTTTCTCTTCAAAAACGGGCAAAAGTTCTTGATAGCGCCAAAGGGTTGGAGCCCTGAAAATCAATTCTTCTTTAGAAAAACCAACTCCTAAATCATATTGACTCAACAAGGGCATTTGACAACAAGTAGATAGGGTTTGGGCCACAAACGGCGAATGAGTTTGTCCACATTTGGAACAGGTGAGGCCGTTTAAGAGCGAGAAGGCTTGGGCAACTTTCATGGAAATGGATGTTTTTCCGAAAGTTAGACCCAAGTCATTACCAACACAAACGACGTTTTGGGATGACTTAGTCCATTTTGGAATAGTAGTGCCGGGTAAAGCGAATAAATTCGTTGACCAAACTATTATTCTCAGTGCCTTTTCGCTGAATAAAATGAAAAGCCCTCTGAATAAACAAATCTTCAATTTTCACTTCCACCAAGTCACCGGCAGCGAGTTCCTTCACAATGGCGCGTCGAGGCATAAAAGCCAAACAGGTATCGGCCAACACAAAATTTTTAAGGGCTTCGGTGCCTCCCAAGCGAATCAATACTTTTAAGTCCGATTGTTTAATTCCCCGTTTAAACAACTCGTCTTCAACTACAGCAAGAGTGCCGGAGCCATTTTCGCGCAAAGCCAAGGGGATTTCCAACAATGCCGTTAAAGGAAGAATACGGCCTCGCAATGGACTGTTTCCAGAACAAACGGCCAACACATCGTCGGTTGTAAAAGGGGTATATGTCAGGGTATTGACGCGCGTAATCCCTTCCACAATTCCCACGTCTATGTCGTGCTCCAGCAGAGCCGTTTGAATATTATCCGAATTTCGATTGAGTACACTCAGTTGAATATGAGGTTTTTCGCGCAGATAAGCCGACAGCACGGAGGGTAGCACGTACAAACTGATGGTCGTACTGGAGCCAATGGCCAATTTGGTAGGAGGCAGAAAATTTTCGTTGATATGTTGCAACTCATGATGCAGCTCAGCTCTCAACTGTGCTGCTTCCAAGAGTTTATCGTATAAAATATGTCCTGCCTGCGTAAGGCTGATGCTATTGCCGTGCCGTTCAAATAAACCTATCTTATACCGGTATTCCAACGATTTGATGTGTTTGCTAATCGCTGACTGACTCAAAAAGAGCACCTGACCAGCTTTGGTAAAACTCCTTAGCCGAGCCACTTCCATAAATACTTCGTGGTGCAGCGATAGCATAATCTTTTTTCAGGCCCTTAGCCTCCGTTATTTTTGCAACAACATTGCCCCGTAGGAGTATCCTCCTCCAAAAACCGTAATCACAATTTTTTCCCCTTTTTGGAAACGTGACCAATTTTCGGAAAGCCCAATGGCGCAACCCGCACAACCCGTATTGCCTAAGTATTGAATATTAGAAATCAGCTTTTCGGCGGATAAGCCCAACGTATTCATGACATTCATACTGATGCGCAAATTGGCTTGGTGAGGCAAAACATAGTCCACATCGGCCGCCGTCAGTCCACATCTTTCCAGTACTTGCAAACTCGCTTTAGGCATGTAGGTACAGGCATTAATGAACACATCCCGCCCGAAAGGCATAATGACCCCCCTTTCATTGGGACGCAGTACCACCGCTTCCGTGGCTTTGCCACTGGTGGCTGCTCCGCCCGTCAGTAAGGCACGAATTTCCAAATCTCCTTCGCTGATGCGCTCTTTGGAGATAAGTAGGGCTGCGGCTCCGTCGCCCCACAAATGGCCCGATACGGTATCGGTCTCGTTGTAGTAACCCGTATTGTGCTCTGAAGTAATGACCAATGCTTTGGTAGCTTTATTCATGGCAAAATAGCCTTCCACTACCTCAATCGCATTCAGCAAAGAAGAACAGGCCGAAGAAATAGTCACCACCGGAATATCGGGAATTTCTAAATAATGTTGAACGGCATGACCCAAAGTAACGATGGCATCATAAGCGGTGTAGGTAGCCCCTACTATTAAATCTACTTCGTTTATATCAACTTGAATCGTATCCAACAGCGCTTTTACCGCTTCCACTCCCATCGTATGAGAATTTTCAGCAGAAGCTGCTTTGCGACGAAGTTGTATACCTGTGCGCTGCACAATCCATTCGTCGGAAAGGCCGTTGAGTTTAGTAAAATGTTCGTTATCAACTACTTGTTCAGGCAAATAGTGACCGACCTGATGAAGAAACATACAGTGGTTAGTTTAAACCTATACTTTAAGGTCCGAAAGTTAAACATTTCGTAGAAATCATGGTACAAATTATTGAAATCTTTCAATAAAGACATTGGAATGTACAATTTCACTAAGAACAAGTGCGAAATTTCATTCACGAATAAATGCAGAAGTGAAGGTGCGAAAAATAAAATCTGTAAAATAAATAACGTTCCGTTATGGAAAGTACCGTATTTTTGCCCAATACCGACCATCGTCTACTCATCGCCAATGCAGCCTACGAAGTTATTACTTGTTGTCCCTTGCTATAACGAAGAAGAAATTCTTACGAAAACACACCGTGTTCTTCAGGAATATTGTAACCGCCTGACAGCGGAAGGTATGATTTCTTCGGATAGTCGAGTATGCTTTGTGAACGATGGAAGCCACGACCGAACTTGGCAAATGATTGAAGAAATTTGCCAACAAGCCCCTAAAAGTATCGGCGTAAAGCTCTCCCGCAATTTTGGTCACCAAAGCGCCATTTTGGCGGGGTTAATGCACCATGCTGCTGATTTTGACTGCTTTGTGACCATTGACGCCGATTTGCAGGACGATGTAGAAGCCATTGGACAAATGATTGAACAACATCGCAACGGAGCCATGGTTGTGTATGGCGTACGCGATGACCGCACCAGCGATACCTGGTTTAAACGCACTACGGCAGAGTCATTCTATAAAATGATGCGTTGGATGGGGGTACCTGTCGTGTTCAACCACGCAGATTTTAGGTTGATGGACAGACGTATTTTGGAAGAGTTTGCCAATTTCAAAGAAGTGAATCTCTTTTTGCGCGGCATTATTCCACTGATTGGGTTTCGTTCCGAAAAAGTATTTTACAAACGTTTTGAGCGCGAAGCGGGTGAAACCAAATACCCGCTCAAAAAAATGTTGCTTTTTGCCTGGGACGGTGTGACTTCGTTCAGTACGTTTCCCATGCGATTAGTGCTTTACTTTGGTGTCCTCAACTTTCTGATTGCTATTTTTATTGGAGTTTACATCGGTGTTTCCTATTTGTTTGGCAATACTGTAGCGGGCTGGACCTCAATCGTACTTCCCATGACCTTTTTCAGCGGTGCCAACATGATTGCCATCGGGCTCATTGGCGAATACGTAGGCAAGATTTATGAAGAAGTAAAAGGAAGACCAAGGTATATTATTGAATCAGTAGTCAGGAGTGAGGAGTGAGGAGGCAGTTTATAGTGGTCAGTAGTGAGAAAACAGAAGTCAAAGATCAGAAGTAAGTTGATGATTAAGAATATAGCAGTTAACAGATATAAAAAGTGAAAGAGATGGAAAAGTGGTAATTTTAATTCACTCATTCACCATTCACCATTCACTAAATCACCATTGGCATTAATGCTGAAAACCTTACAAAAACCTATATTCCAAGACCTGTTCAACGTTGGATTACTAACGGTAGGATTAGTACCGTTGTTGGCATTGGCATTTTACAATCATCCTTCTCCTGTAGATGACTACTGTTATATAGATACGGTGTTTAAGTACGGCTATTTTGAAGCTATGAATTACTACTATACGGGTTGGACGGGACGTTACTTCGGCATTTTGCTTAATCACTCCAACCCATTGATTGTCAAGTGGGCAGGAGGTTTCAAACTACTTTCGTTTTTATTGATTTCGGGCGTAGCAAGCAGTTTTTATTTATTAATACGGGAGTTGCTTCCTAAGTGGAATCGATTGGGAATCGTGGGTTTAACGGGAGGAATTCTTTTTCTGTTTGTTCTCAAAATCATAAGCGTGGTAGAGGCATTTTATTGGATGGCAGCTTTTGTAACCTATACTTTTCCTAATGTATTGACCCTGTATTGGCTGGTCGTCATGATTCGTTGGTACAAACTACCCAACGGAAACCTTCAAAAGCTAACGGCGATTTGGGCAGGTTTTTTGGTGTTTGCGGTCATTGGTTGCAGCGAAACCAACCTCACCATCATGGTCCTTTTAGTGGCGGGCTGGTTTGGTTATCAACTGGTTATTCATCGAAAATGGGATTGGTTTTCGGTTTTTTTAGTGGGTGTTGCGGCCTTATCCTGTTATATTTTCTTTACGTCTCCTGGCAATGCACAACGTTTGGGAGGTAATCCGGAAGGGCGGAATTTTACACTTTCAACCCTCCAATCGCTCAAATTGTTGGTAAAATTGGGATTTGACTGGGTATTTCGTACGCCTTTGCTGGTATTCACCATTCTATGGATTGCGGTTCTACCTAAACTGATTGAGGCGGAAGGAACCCGTAGCCGTTATTTTTCCGTACCGATTTGGGCCTCCGCTTTGGCCTATTTAGGAGTGCTTTTTGGCCAAATTTTTCCTTCTTATTACGGAATCGGGATTGAGCCTGCTCCCCGCGTCATTAATTCGGTGTATTTGTATTTCTTAGTGGGTTGGTTTTACAACGTGGCTGTTTTGGTTCAGTTGATGCATCAAAAGAAGTGGCTGGGAGCACAAAAATGGTACTTGCCTCCTTCCATTAAAGCAGTATTGGCAATGCTGATTTTAGTGAGCGCTCTGTTTAGCCAAAATTTAAGAATGGTCTATGGCGATTGGCTGCGCGGAAGAGCGGCCGCCTACGATATAGAACTGAAAGAACGCTATGCCTACATTGAAAAAACACCGGGCGATACTGTCTATGTCGCACCTTTAAAGGCAAAACCTCAATCCTTGTTTATGGACGATGCCAATGTGGACCCAAAACACTGGTGGAGCAAGTGCATGGGAGGGTATTTTGGTAAGAAAGCAGTTGTACTTAAAACAAATCCTTAATGCGTCGGATCACTTTTTGGCTTATTGCTTCTTTGCCCATCGGTCTATTTTTACTGATTGTAGCGCGTTATTCACTCAATGTACCGTGGTTCGACGATTTTGATCCGTTTCCAGATTTTCTGCGTGAATGGCAAAAAACCAGCGATTTTTCTACCTACATCAAATTACTCTTCAAGCCCAACAATGAGCACCGGATGGTTTTCGGGAAGCTCGCAGCATTAAGCTGTTATTGGTTATTTGGCGAGTTGAATTTTACGTTTTTACATTGGGCAGGCATCTGTTTTACCTTGGGAAGTTTCGCCATTTTCATTAGAATATTTCATCAAAACAATATTCCATGGCTTTATTTGCCGCCTTTTCCTTTTTTGTTGTTTCAGTTGCAATACCACATGACAACGCTTTGGGCCATTACGAGTTTGCAACACCAGCCCGTAATCTTCTTTGTTTGTCTGACATCGTATCTGTTGGCACAACGGCAGTTTACGTGGGCCATTTTGGCGGGGCTTTGCGCCAATTTTGCCATGAGCAACGGTATTTTTGTATGGCCCGCAGGGTTTGTGATATTATTTCTGCAAGGAAATTATCGTTCATTAGGAATTTGGATGACCGCGGGATTAATCGCCGTATTTCTGTATTTCTACGGAATGCAAACCCTTAACAATGAGTCCAGTTTCGGGTATTTTCTGCAACATCCTCACGAAACCTTTTTTGGCTTTTTTACTTTTACCGGCGGCCTTTTCGACTTCTTCCCCGACCGCAGCACATTCGAGCGCTCCATCCTTCCAACGATCTTTGGAATGTTAATGACCAGTTGGCTCGTTGTTGTCTTTATCCGTTTATGGAAAATGTACCAAAAACGGGCGCTCACCCAAAATACGCTGTTGCTTTTTCTCACTGGAGTAGCTACGTATTTACTCGCCAACGCCACCATTATTGCTTTTTTGCGGCCTCGGTTTGGGTATTTTGTGATGTTGGTCAGCAACTACAAAATATATCCCGCGCTGTTGATGATGGTCAGTTACGGGTTTTATTTAGGGCTTTTGTCGCCAAAAAAGCAATGGTTAAATGCCGCACTGGGATTGAGTATCGGCGTTTGGGCGCTGAGTTTCTTCCATTATTGGCCTACCATCAGCGAGCGACGTAAGACCCTGCTTGCTTTTGCTTACAACCAGCAACATAACGGCTTTGGACTGGGTCTTACGCCCAATTCTCCCGCTGCATTTTATGTGGATACGTTGATGCAGTACCACGTCAAAAATGGAGTATATCACTACCCTACTCACTTGGCACCCGCATTACTGTCTATACAATCAGACCGCAGTCTGCAAATCAAACCCATCGTTACAAAACAGAAAGAAGGGTTGTCTATTTATACTGATACTTATTCATTCAATGCCGGTTTTGACGCATCTTTGTACGCATTTTTACAATCCGCCCAACGCACTTATTTGTTTAGGCTGGAACCCATTTCTTATAAAGGCCGCAATTGGTTGCGTCAATACGATAAAGGCAGCTCGGTTCTGATTCTTAACGCAGCGGTTATTCCGGGCTCCTACAATCTTGGTTTTGTTTACTTAAAATACGGTCAGTCCAAAGCGACTGTTTCTCAGGTCATTGAATGGCAATAGAAAAATCTAACTGTAAACAGTAAATTGGTTTCAATAAAAAAAAATATTGTTTTTGCGCTTCTCTTGCTTCCTATTGTCGTTTTTTACGGCTTTAGCGTAGCTTATAGCACTAATATCCCGTGGTTTGACGACATTGAAAACATTCCCTTTTTTCTTTCCCGTCTACTCGACGCGCCCACTTGGTATGACCGCGCCGAGGCTTTTCTTCGCCCCAACAACGAACACCGCGTCTTGAGCGCACGACTTATCGTCTATCTCAATTATTTGTTGACAAATGAAATCAATTTTCGGGCGTTGACATTGGTAGGAAATCTGACTGTATTGGGTATTTTTTCGCTTTTAGGAAGGGTTTATCTGAAAAATGGAGGTCAACTTCTCCACCTCATCCCCGCAGCATTTTTTATTTTCAACTTACAATTTTACAGCATGACGTTCATGACGATCATGTCGCTTCAGTATCAGTTGATTATCTGCGAAGTGTTTTTGAGTCTGTATTTATTGATCAAACCTTCCCGTTTCAGTTTTGGAGTAGCTATTTTGGTGGCCATCTTAGGTACGTTCAGCATGGGAAATGGCTTGATGGCTTGGCCAACGGGTGCTCTTCTTCTGCTCTATTTAGGCCACTGGTCTCGGTTACTTACTTGGGTGATTGTTGGCGTTTTAGCCATTGTGGGTTACTTCTCAGGTTATGCCTTTGTCCAAGGCAACGACGAAGGATTTCTGTATTTCTTTCAACACCCGTTCAAAGTCATTATCGGTTTCTTTGCCTTTGTAGGAGGTATTTTAGATTGGTTTCCTCGAATTACTTTTGAAAAACGAATGTTGCTTCCCCTGTTTGGAGGACTGTTTATTGTTGGTTTTTTCCTTTTCTATACACTCGGAATTGTCAATATTTCAGCACGTTGGCGTGGTCTATTTCCATCTCGACTTACAAAATTTTACCTGCGCATTCCCTATTTTCAAACTATAGAACCGCGTTGGGGAGCGTTTTGGGTGGGATGCTTTATCTATTTGCTGATTAACAGTGCGTTAGTAGTATTTTTCCGCACGCGTTTTGACTATCAATTGGTACTTTGGACTACCTACAAGATTTATCCGGGAACACTCATGGCACTGACTGTTCTTTTAATTTTGCAAATCCTTGCTCCTACTTGGCAAAAAGTCGGGATTGCGCTCTTTACCGGGGCCGCTTTGCTCTCCTGGGGTTCTTCGTATTGGCATTTTATTCCACAGGTACAGCAGGACCGCAAACAGCGATTGGCTTTTGCCTTCAATCAACAACGCAACGACGTGGGATTGGGTGCCGAAAAGAATTCCGCTTTTGCCAAATTTATTGTAACGACGTTGGATAGTGCTGAGCAGAAAGGCTTTTATAAATTCCCCTCCCCTTTGCTTGACCCACAGGAAAAAGACATTGAAAAAATGATGCGTAACCGTACATTGCAACTCCCAACAACAACCGTAAGCATTAATAACCAAGCGAACACGGTCATTATCAGCAACGAAACGGTTGAATACAACAACGGAAAAGAGGTCGGTCTCTTTATTACGCTGACCTCACCCCGTCATTTTCATTTGTTTTCGTCGGCCCCCAATCAGGCATTCGATAATCCTCAAAAAGGATTTCAAGTCTATTGTCCCAAAGGTGTTTTATACAACGAAACCTATCAAATCGGTGTTTGGACAGTGCAAAAAACGGGCAACCACTTATTGAAAACAGAGCAAAGCGTAACGATTAATTAGCGTTTTTTTAGTTCATTTACCTACTTTTGTCATAAAATTTAACATTCATACCTTGCCTTCTCCCCAAATCTCCATAGTCGCGCCGCTTTATAACGAATCTGAGTCGTTTCCGCACTTGGTACAACGGCTGACTCAACTCATGGATAGCCTTCCGTTACCGATTGAGGTGGTATTAGTAGATGACGGCAGCCGCGATACTACAGCCTTACAGATGCGTCAAATCGCGCTGACGGATCCTCGTTATCATTGCGTATTCCTGTCGCGCAACCACGGGCATCAATTGGCATTAACGGCAGGATTAGCAGCCGCAAGAGCCACCGAAGCCTTATTTATTATTGACGGTGATTTGCAGGACCCTCCCGAATTATTGCCCGATTTTTATCAAAAAATGCAGGAAGGCTACGATGTGGTGTATGCCGTGAGACGAAAGCGCAAGGAAAATTTCATCAAAAAAACGGGTTATTTCCTTTTTTATCGTTTGCTGAAATCCATTTCATACGTGGATATTCCGCTTGACAGCGGCGACTTTGCACTTATCAGCCGTCGCGTAGCCGATGTGTTGAATCAGATGCCCGAAGAAAGCCGATTCCTGCGCGGAATGCGCTCTTGGGTGGGTTTTAAACAGACTGGCTTTGAGTACGAGCGCAGTGAACGCGTAGCGGGAGAATCAAAATATTCGTTCAAACAACTGTTTGGGTTGGCCTACAACGGAATTTTCAATTTCAGCGAATTTCCCATCAAATTCATGACGCGGGCCGGTGGGGTAGCGATTGGTATCGCGCTGATTTATTTCGTGATTGTCATTGTCAAAAAACTGTTTTTTGCGGGAATTATCGAAGGTTTTACGGCCTTACTTTTCGTCATTATTCTGTTCAGCGGTGTACAGCTCATGTCGCTGGGCATCATCGGCGAATACGTTTTACGCATCTTTTTTCAGTCCAAAGGCCGTCCGTTGTATGTGGTGAAAGAGGAGATTATTGAGTCCACAGTTTACAGTTCACAGTTTACAGTAGGCAAGGTTCCACCTCAAACGATGTCCTCCACTACCACTCAACGGCTAACGGATAACGGTTAACGTCAATTAAATGCTATTCAATTCAGTCCAATTTTTACTATTTTTTATCGTCGTTACCCTTGCCTACTACAGCTTGCGTTGGAATATGCGTTGGCTGTTGCTGCTGTTGGCAAGTTGTTATTTTTACATGGTTTTCAAACCGATTTACATTCTGATTCTGTTTGGAACCATTGTCATTGATTACTTCGCGGGGATTTGGATTGCTTCAGCTTCCGGAGCGCGCCGAAAATGGCTTTTGGTACTGAGTATCATTACCAACGTAGGGATATTGGCGGTCTTCAAATACTATGATTTCTTCGTTGAAAACTTTAATTCAGTCAGTTGGAAATTGAATTTAGGATGGACTCTTTCCAGCCTGAGAAGCCTTTATACTGAATTTGTTTTTCCTATTGGCCTGTCGTTTCATACCTTTCAGGCCATGAGTTACACCATCGAAGTGTATCGCGGCAACCAAAAAGCCGAGCGTCATTTTGGTGTTTATGCTTTGTACGTGATGTTTTATCCGCAGTTGGTGGCAGGGCCGATTGAGCGCCCACAAAACGTACTGCACCAATTTCACGAGAATCATCCGTATGATTGGGAAAACGTGAAGGCAGGTTTGATGCGAATGGCATTCGGTTTTTTCAAAAAAGCCGTCGTGGCCGACCGTCTCGCACTCATGGCAGGGCCAGCTTACATGGATCCGCAGCATCACAACGGGTTGACGCTGCTGATCGCTACCTTTTTCTACACGTTCCGAATTTATTGTGATTTTTCAGGTTACTCCGATATTGCCCTGGGCGCGGCTCAAGTGATGGGTTTCAAGTTGATGGAAAACTTCCGTACGCCTTATTTTTCCAAATCCATTTCTGAATTTTGGGGACGCTGGCACATTTCACTTTCCACTTGGTTTCGGGATTATTTGTACATTCCCCTCGGAGGCAACCGAGTCAGTGAAAGTCGTGCGTATTTCAACCGGATGACCGTATTTTTGGTGAGTGGGCTCTGGCACGGGGCAAGTTGGAATTTTATCATCTGGGGCGGATTACACGGTCTTTATCTGGTAGCAGCTTCCGTCAGAGACAAATACTTAAAACGTTGGAACATTACTCTTCCCCAAAACGCCTGGTACGGTTATCTACAAGTGGTTATTACATTTTTATTGGTAATGCTGACGTGGGTATTTTTTGCCGTAGGCGACAACCCTAAACTTACCGTAGGCGAAGAAGTCAGAAGTTCTTTTTTGATTCTGAATAAAATGGCTCATTTGTCACTCTCGGAGCCTATTCAGTCGGCGCTCAATGGCGTCGAAATGTGGTTTTGTGTGGCGCTGATTGGAATTTTATTGATGAAAGAGCATTTCGTTTTACACATTCCTACGCGTAAGAATTCCACTTTTTGGGTCTTATTGATCGCTCTTTCTATTGTAAGTTACTTCTTCGGAGTTTTTGATTCCAATCAGTTTATTTATTTTCAGTTTTAATAATACTCACCGCTGCGGCGGACCGCGCAAAGACGCTAGGGAGCAGAGGAAAAACTCTTCGCGAGAAGTCTTAAATTTTCGACTTCCGCATCCTGATCGGATTATACCAAAGAAATGAACCGCTGATTGTCAGCAGAATAAGCCCAATACCTAAGAGAGAAGTATAAACGAGTTTGATGGGGTCATTTTCGGTTTTGACCAGAAAATCTATGATGGAGCCGTCGTGGACTTTTTCAATAATATCCGAATTTCGCCTTGATTCCGATACGATTTTTCCGTTTGTGCAATCAATTTGCAGCTCTGTAAAGTGGTTTACAAACACAATTTTTGCCACTCCTTTCTGCGGTCGAACGTCAATTCGATCTATTTCGGGCGATTCTCCTTTGGTTTGCGCATAGTCCTGCGCAATGTGCTGAATACTGTCAAGGCTTATCCATTGGGCGGAAGGAGCCAATTCTCCCTTTTTAGTGGAAGGCAATAATCCGATTTGCTTTTTCCAGCCCAGCAGCAATCCCGTAACGCCAATCAGTAGAAAAAATAACAACAACGGAATCGCTACCCATTTGTGGAGTTTGCGGTATAAACGGGTACTGACAGCGAGGTTAGAAGATTTTGGTTTCAAAATAATAGCGAAAGGTTACAATTGTCCCGCTAATATCGCAATTCCTTCCGTAAAACTTCGTGGTTCGTAGCCTAAAATTGAGCGAGCTTTATCTAATACAAAGCCCGTACGGGCAGGACGTTTGGCTGGTTGAGAGAAAGTTGAAGAATCGGCTTGAGCAATCAGGCTTTTGTCCAATTCAAAATAGTCGGCCGTCATTATCGCCATTTCGTAGGGCGTTAAGAGGTCTTTACCTGAAATATTAAATATCCCTTCCGCTTCCTGATTGGCAATCAAATAACAGCCCATGGCTAAGTCTTCTGCCAAGGTAGGAGTGCGCCATTGGTCCGTGACAACTTTGATATTTTTGCCATCTTCCAGTGATTTTTTGACCCAAAGAATGATATTAGACCGCGACATGTCGTAAGCTATTCCATACACTAACACCGTACGAGCAATGGCCCAACGTAAACCCGAGTGCTGCACCAATTTTTCAGCAGCGTACTTACTCCAACCGTAAAAACTCAATGGATTGGCTTCGCCTTCTTCGGTATAAGGACCCGCAGCACCGTCGAAAATAAAGTCAGTAGAAACGTGGCAAAGAAAAATATCGTGTTTACGACATACCTCTGCGATGTATTCAACGGCCGTAACATTTTGTGACCAACAAGCCTCTTTTTCCGATTCGCATTGGTCCACGTTGGTCATGGCCGCACCGTGAATAATGGCATCGGGAAGCGTTTTTTCAATCACAGACACTACCTCATCTTGCTTAGTAATGTCCATAGAATAATAATCATATCCTTCCGTAAAAGGCAAACGATTTTCGCCTCGGGCGGTGGCAATTACTTTAATGGTTGACTGTTGGATAAGTAATTCCACCAATTTTTGCCCCAATAAGCCATTGGAGCCTGTAATCAAAATTGTTTTCATAGCCACAAATATAAAGCCACACAGTCATATCCCTAACATTAAAAAAGGATTAAAAACTATGTGGCCTATTTTATACACTAACGAAAATTACGAAGCGTATAGGTAAACGTCATCATGTAATAACGCTGCAATACCCTTGTTTGAAGATCTTCAATGTAGGTTGCTGTAACCGTACGACTAATGCTGTTATTCTGTCCTAACACGTCAAAAGTACTCAATTTGAGCTCTCCTGCCTTATTTTTAAGGAATTTGTAACCGACAGCAGCGTTCCAAAGGGTAAAGTTAAGATTGAAATCCTGCCCTAAACCGGTATAGAACGTATGGTTAAGGTTGGTATTAATAAAGAACCCGCTTTTAGTCACATAATTCAGTTTAAAATTGCTGTTCTGATAATAATACGTTGAGTTGGAAGCGGGTTGTAACGAATTTGTCACTGTATTATAATTTCCGTTGACCGACAACGTGAAGTCAAGACGCTCACTGATATTGCTGCTCAGTACCAGCCCACCCGTGATGGAATGGGTATTAGATGTATTTTGAGCGTTATTAATCAATCCAATCGTACGTGTATAACCTGTTCCCAAGTTAAAATTCAAATTGCTTTTGATGGCAGTGAAAGGTAAACCGTACGTGATAAACGAGCTGATATTCCAGTTACCGTTTACGTTGACAGGCTGACTGAACTGCGACCCGATTCTAAGTGGAAAACCTGCGACAGTGGTATCTTTGGTAGCAATGTAAGTGGTATTACTGATGTTATTTTGAGTAAACGAGCCATTCACATTAAAAAAGAAACTGCGTGCTGTTTTGGCATTGGTTACCCCGTAACGAAAAGACATATTGTGGTTATATTCCTGCTTTAAATTAGGATTGCCTGTTTTCAATAATAAGGGATTGGAATTGTCCACTACGTTTTGTAACTGGCTGATGGAAGGTGCATTGGTCGAAGTACGGTAATTGATACGTAAGCTGCGTCCGTCGGTTCCACGATACATCAACATCGCTGAAGGCAGGAAATTATTGAAACTGCGATTGATTTCAAATTGCAGCGGATAATTCTGTTTTCCGCTCAACTGCGCATTTTGGTAGTTAAGCTCTCCCGTAACCATTGTTTTCTTGATACGAAGACGATAACTGCCTCCCAATCGGTTGGTAATGTAGGTGTTGTCAAACTCGTTGGAAAGTCGCAAATCCGGCGTGCTGTACTCACTGGTGCTTTGGTTGAAATTATACGTATTTTTATCCGAATAATTTTTAGTGTAAGACGGCGTATAATTTAGCTGCAACTGCCCTGTTCGGCCGATGTTTTCGGTAAATGAAATGTTGCTCGAAATCGTGTATCCATTCGCCTTGGTATCCGTTTTCTGGTCGGTTATCTGCAACGAATCAGACGTCTTACGACCATAGTAATTATTGATGGATCTCAACGAAGATTCTCCCGTACGGTCGTTGGACGAAGTAGTCAAACCAACCGAAAGTGTACGTCCGATTTTACCGAAACGGTGACGCCATAAGATGGTATTTCCCAATGTATTGCCATTATTCAACGATTGTTTATTCGTCTGCGTTTGGTTGATGGGTCTGGTACTCAAGCTATTTCTACCCAACAAGGTGCTGTAGGCCGTATTGTCCTGCAAACTCAAACGCGGAGTAATAATGATTGAGTTTTTAGTATTGATGGTATATTCAAGGCGGGCGTTGAAGCGGTGATTTTTATTATTGTTTGAAGAAAAGAAGTCTTCATTGTAAAGCTGCCCGGGCCCCTGCGTCGTATAATACGTTCTGGCTAACTCACTGGTATTATTGTTGTTACCTTGATTAAAGAAATAACTCCCGCTTACTTTCCATTTTTTACCCCAGTTATCGGAATAATTAAGACCTATCGCGTTGGTTTTGTTGATACCGCCTTGTTGTCCTGTCAGAAAATTATCGCTGCTTCCGCCCCCACCAAAGTTTCCACCTCCTCCGCCGCCACCGCGATTTCCACCTGCAGCGCCAGCACCTCCCGTACGACCGCCACCCGGGCCTCCGCCTGATGTCCCCAATACGCCAAGCAAATCTTCACTACCAAAGTTTTGTTGGTTGATGTTATTGGTCATTCCTATGACTGAAATGCGGGTGTTTTTCTTGAAATAATTGGTGCTTCCTCCCGCCATATAGCGGTCGTCAGTTCCATAACCAGCATATGCTTTTCCGAATTGCCCGTTGTTTCGGTCGGAGCGCGTCACGATATTGATGGTTTTGGTGGTTTGTCCATCGTCAAAACCCGTAAATTGTGATTGGTCGCTCAGGCGGTCAAAAACCTGAATTTTATCAATTACCTCAGCAGGCAGATTTTTGAGAGCCAGGGAAGCATCGTCTCCAAAAAAATCACGCCCGTCCACGGTTACTTTTTTTACGGCCTCGCCCTGCGCTTTTACCTGCCCGTTCTCGATGGTAATGTTGGGCATTTTTTCCAGCAAGTCCTGAGCATTGGCATCCTTATTGACCTTAAATGCGCTGGCATTATAAATAACAGTATCCCCTTTTTGTTCAACCCGGTCGGCAACTCCTTTTACGATGACATCTTTCAACAGTTGGGCATCGGGTTTCAGTTGTATCTTTCCCAAATCCGGGTTCATACGACGCAGGTTGATTCGTTGGTCGTAAGAAATGTAACCTACAAATGAAGCAATCAAACGGTAACCGGCAGTAGGAATATTTTTAAAGGTAAAAGCACCCAACGTATCCGCCACAACCCCATACCGTATGGTAGAATCAGCACTATTGATCAATAGTACATTGGCTCCAATCAAAGCTGATTGGTCATTGGCATCCACAAGGCGGCCTTTTACCGCTACGTTTTGGGCAAAGAGGTGGCCTGCAAAGAAAAGAGGTAAAAATAAAAAATAGTGGTATATAGATTTCATGGTGTACGGTTTTTCTCGTTAGAAGAATAAAATAGCACAAAGTTTAGCCTATGGATTTCAAAAAGCGATGAAATGGCGAAGAACACCGACAATATATAGGCTATTTACCGATAAGAATTCGACTTCTAAAAACGAACTGGTTAAGTTTGTTTGTTGAAATGCTTTTATCCAAAAACCCTCTCTTTCGTATGAACCGTCGCAATTTCTTCCAACAAGCTACCCTTGGCACAGCCGCTATTGTTTCTCCCGAAAATAGCGTGACGGCCCTGGCCATTGACGTAAGCCCTTTTAAATTAGGACTCTCGACTTATTCATATTGGCACTTCAAAACACCGAAAGTAGCTATCGAAACGGTCATTGACGAAGCCGCCCGTATGAACATAGAAGGCGTTGATATTTTGCATCGCCAAATGGATAATGAAGACAATGGTTATCTTCAAAAACTCAAACGCCACGCTTTCGTTAACGGAGTGGATTTGATTTGTCTTTCCATTCACCAAAGCTTTGTAACCCCGGATGCGGTCGAGCGTCAAAAAAACATTGACCATACGCTGCATTGCATCGAATTGGCTTATAAAATGGGCATCCCAAGTGTGCGTCTAAATTCAGGGCGATGGAATACCATTAAATCCTTTGATGAACTCATGGCCAAGCGGGGCGTAGAACCGATTCTGCCCGGCTACACCGAAGACGACGGTTTTAAATGGTGCATCGACAGCATCGAAAAATGCCTTGCCAAAGCGGCCGAATGTGGTGTGATGCTCGCCCTCGAAAACCACTGGGGGCTAACTTCTACCCCCGAAGGTCTGCTCCGTATTCGTAAAGCCATTGATTCGCCATGGTTAGGCGTTTTGTTGGATACCGGCAATTTTTTGGAAGACCCTTATACCAAACTTGAAAAAGTAGCGCCCATTGCCAATTTTGTACAGGCAAAAACATACTATGGCGGCGGCGAATGGTACACGCTGGATTTGGACTACAAACGCATCGTCAACATTCTGCGCCAAGCCAACTACAAAGGATACATCGCCCTTGAATTTGAAGGAAAAGAAGCCGCGGAAACGGGCGTACGCAAAAGCGTGGCCATGCTGCGCGAAGCCATGAAGGCCTAACTCCAATCCCAAACCACCAAGCTCCAGAGGTCAATATGGTCTTGGTGCCGGTGAATCTCGCGAAAACCCACTCGCTCGTGCGCTCGCATGGAGCGAGTGTTTCGCACGGCTATTTCGGTCACGCACAGGTCAAAATCGGCCGAAAACTGATTTTTGTGCTCGGCATACAATCCATCAAAAACACCCTGTCCACGGTGAGATTGCGCTACACAAATTTGTCCCATCACGTAGTAACGGCAGTCGCCAATGGGCTTTCCATCCCAGCTTAATTCAGATATGATGTCAAACATGGGCACCAGCTCAGGCACTAATTTCCCAAACGTACGAGGCATTACCAATGCATAACCCACAACGGTATCTCCGTCTTTGGCGATGATTTGAGGCAAGGCATTATTCATTTGCTGAATTACCTCAAACGGATGTTCAACCGTCGTAAAACCCTGATCCTGTTGGTATTCAGCAGGTGTATTGTTGTACAGATTCTGGCGTTGTAAAGCTAAAATTTGACGTAGGTCGTCGTCGGTTTTGGCAGTAGTATAAATGATAGACATTCCAGGAGTTGGTCAAAAATTGGTCAAAAATAAAAAATAGAACACGGATAATACAGATTCAACGAATTTTTACGGATTTTTGGCTAAAAATAGCCTTACAAACCGATGAAAAGACCTTTTTTGCACCTCCATTTGCTCTTTGCCGTGCGGCACCTTTGCAGTACAGTAGCGGGTCGGCTCTTGCCCTTTGCCCTCTTGCTTTTTCCCCTTGCCCTTTCAGCTCAATACCCCATCCTGCCCGAACGCGAACGCGCCCGTGTGGTAGATGAGATTTTGGAAGACCGTCTGACAACGCTACTCCCCCAACTCATGCGACGTGAAGGCATTGATATGTGGATTATTATTTCCCGAGAATACAACGAAGACCCGGTGATGCGCACCATGCTGCCCAGCACGTGGCTTTCTGCCCGCCGGCGAACCATTATGGTGTTTTACGATGCGGGCGGTGAAAAACCGTTGGAAAAACTGGCGATAGCTCGCTACGACGTGGGTAATTTGCTCAAAGGAGAATGGGATATTAACATCCAACCCAATCAATGGCTGGCGTTGGTAAAAATCATTGAAGATCGTAATCCCAAGAAAATCGCCCTTGATTTTTCCAAAGACTACGGACACGCTGATGGGTTGACGTATACCGAGCACAATGAGTTTATGGCAGTCTTGCCCGAAAAACAAAAAGCCAAAATCGTATCGGCCGACCGTCTGGCAGTGGCTTGGCTTGAAACCCGAACTGAAAAAGAGGCGGCCATTTACCCACTTATTTGTCGTATTTCCCACGAAATTATTCAGGAAGCTTTTTCCGAAAAAGTCATTCAACCGGGCGTAACCACCACCGACGACGTAGTATGGTGGATGCGCCAACGGGTCACTGACTTGGGACTGGAAACGTGGTTTCATCCAACGGTAGATATTCAACGATTTGATTCAGACAACTTTGAACATCTGCGTACTTTTTCCAAACGGCCTTCCAAACAGGTCATTATGCCCGGGGATTTGCTCCACTGCGATTTTGGGATTACGTATTTACGCCTTAATACCGATCAACAACAAAATGCCTACGTTTTGCGACCTGGAGAAAGCGAAATCCCTGATTTCCTAAAAAAGGCTTTTGCCCAGGGAAATCGACTGCAAGACATTCTTACAGAAAAATTCAAAGCAGGGACAACGGGCAACAAAATGCTGTTGGATGCCCTCGACCAGGCAAAAAAAGAGGGAATTACGGGCAGTATCTATTCGCACCCGATTGGCGTACACGGCCACGCCGCAGGCCCAACCATTGGAATGTGGGATCAGCAACAGGGCGTAAAAGGCCCGGGAGACTACCCTCTATTTACTAATACGGCTTATTCCATTGAACTGAATGCGGCCGTCGAAGTAGCTGAATGGAAGAAAACCATTCGCATCATGCTCGAAGAAGATGGCTATTATACTACAGATGGGTTTCGCTATTTGGACGGTCGTCAGAAAGAGATTTTTTCCATTCCCCGCAAATTGGCAAATGTGAAATAAAAAATCCCTTCCAGCTAATCCTATAAGGTTTTTGAAACCTTATAGGATTTAAAGTTTATACAGGTTTCGCCCCTTTTTCCTGCCGTTTTGAAATAGAAAGAAGAAGCGCCGGCAATAAAATCAGGTTGGTACACATGGCCACCAAGAGCGTGATAGAGACCATTACTCCCATGGCAGCAGTTCCGCCAAAACTGGAAGCTGCAAAAATAGCAAAGCCGCAAAAGAGAATTACCGCCGTATACATCATACTCAACCCTGTCCCGAAAATAGCCTGCGTGATTGCCTCAGAAGCAGTACGTCCGGTTTGGTAAATTTCCTGACGATAACGCGTCAAAAAATAAACGGTTCCGTCGGAGGCAATTCCAAACGTAATACTGAAAATCAGGATAGTCGTGGGTTTAAAATAAATATCAAAATACCCCATGATTCCCGCCGTCAATGCCAAGGGAATTAAACAGGGAAGTTTTGACAAAAGAATGATGGGAATAGACCGAAAAAGTACCATTCCTACAATGGCAATCAAACCAATGGCAATCAAAAGGCTTTCGTACAAATTACCCAGCAAATAATCGTTGCTCTTCAAAAATACCAAACTGTGCCCCGTCAGGCTTACTTTATATTCGGTTGGACTAAAAATCGAATCTACTTTTGGGCGAATTTGCTTTATCAGGTCTTTGATTCGTTCCGAGCCTACATCCGCCATTTGGAAACTCACTCGTGTAATGCTGCGATCTTTATTGAGAAATGCGTTCAATTGTTTGGAGGCAGCCCCTTGTTGTCCCTTCACAAAATCAGTCATCTTGGAAAGTTCCATTACACCCGGCAATGCATAATATTTGGCATCACCCCCTCGATAGGCCTGATATAAAAACCGCGAGGCTTCAACGGCAGATACAGGTTTTGAAAACTCCTTAAAATCGGCCAATGCATTTTGTAATGCCTTGATTTTGTACAACGTACGCGCTTGATTTCCAAAAACACCGTTGGGTTGCTTGGTATCAATCATCACTTCAAAAGGCAATACTCCGTTGAAATTGGATTCAAAAAAACGCAAATCAACGTACACTTTATCATTTTTGGGGAGGTCGTCCACTATGTACCCAACGGCCTTTATTTTGGTCATTCCGTAAGCCGAAATCACCAAAATACCCAACATTGCCAAATAAATACTTCTTCGGCGGTTATGTACCAACCAATTTATTTTAGTCAGAAAACCACTCGCCCATTTTCCATCCAAATGTTTCAAGTGGCGCGGTTTAGGAATATCCATGTAATGAAGCGTAATCGGCAAAAGCACCAGACAAAGCACGTAGGTGACCATCACGCAAAGTGCCGCCACAACTCCAAACTCAACCAACATGGCACTATTGGTAAAGTAAAACACCCCAAAACCGATGGCAGTCGTAATATTGGCTAAGAAAATAGATAACCCAATCTGACGAATCATCTCGGCAATTGCTTCGTCTTTTTTACCATGTGTTTTCAGTTCCAGCTGATATTTATTTAGTAAAAAAACGCAGTTTGGCACTCCAATAACAATCAATAAAGGAGGAATAAGACCGGTAAGTGCCGTAATTTTATAACCAAAGAGTTGCAGCGTACCTAACGAAAAAATTACCCCAATCAGTACCACTCCAATCGACAGGAGGGTGAGTCGAAATGAACGAAAGAATGTCCACAGAATAAAGGCGGTCACCAATACCGCCAGTGCCATGAACAGCTTCATTTCACCCGATATTTTTTTCATCATCACCGTCCGGATATACGGCATCCCCGAATAATGTAATTCAGTTTTATGCTTTACCGCAAACGCATTGGCAAGGCTGACAATGTCTTCTACAATCGTAATTCTTCGGGAAGAATTCAGTGCTTTTTCATTGAAGGTAATTAGAATGAGCGTGGCGTTGGTTTTGGGATTAATAATGATGCCCTGATAAAACGGAAGATTTACCACTTCTTTTTTCAGGCTATCCATTTGCGCCTGCGTAGTTGGCAATTGGGTCAAAATGGGCTTAAAATCAAATTGGCTGAGGCTGTCATTACGAACAACTTTGTATAAATTACCTAATGAAAGAACATTTTTGATTCCTTGCGTCTCTTTGATTTGTTGAGCAAGCTGATGCCAATCACCAAACTTAGTGAGTTCAAACAGATTCGGGTCCTGCCAGCCAATGACCATTACTCCTCCATCTTCGCCAAATAATTTACGAAAATCCTGGTATTCTTTCTCAATAGGGTCATTGGGAGGAAGAATACGGGCAAATTGATACGAAAGTTCAATCTTGCTTCCTTCATACCCCATAAAAGCAGTTGAAATCAATATTACTCCAAGCCACACAAACCGATATCGGATAATATACTCAGCAATTTTACTCCACATAAGATAATGGCGCTTTTTATGAAAGCCGTAAAGATACTCAGCCGCACAAGAAAGCAGATAATAAGTTGTAAAATAAAAAAGTCTAAGTAGTGCCTGTCCAGTCCTGAAATAGGTTTACACAACTTTGGTTTTATTGATTGGGTGTTACTTTCACTCATAAAAGAATTAGAGTAACCATCGACTCTTGCCTGCTTTACCTATTCAAAATGTGCAAAGCGTTACCTTTAGTTCGGCAACTCTTTTTATGCTCTGTTCTGCAAATGCCTGTTCTGATTTTATCCACATATAATCCTGATAATCAACCAATAGATGACCGCCTTCAAGAAGCAACTGTTTTTTTTACTGATGTTGGGTTTTCACGTTAGCAGTGCCCAAAAATTCAGCATTGACCCTACTGTTACTTACCAAACTATGCACAGTTTTGGGGCTTCGGATTGCTGGTCCATGCAGATGATCGGCAGGTATTATCCGATTGAAAAACGCAATAAGATCGCGGAATTGCTTTTCAGTAAGGAGGTTGATGCGACAGGGACCCCCAAAGGAATCGGGCTATCGATGTGGCGATTTAATATCGGAGCCGGCAGCACTGAACAGGGCACCGAAAGCAAAATCACCAACGAATGGCGCAGGGCGGAATGTTTTTTGGAAAATGGAAAATACGATTGGAGTAAACAACAGGGTCAACAATGGTTTTTGGAAGCAGCAAAGCGTCACGGTGTTGATTTTACGCTTGGATTTCTTAATTCTGCCCCTGCTTCGATGACCAAAAACGGATTGGCGATTGGGAGCGGTAGATTGGGTGAATGGAATTTTGATAAGTCAAAAGTGAATGAGTTTGCAAATTTCCTGACCCAAGTTTCGGCCAAATTTGCCTTTGATTACCTTAGTCCTTTCAACGAACCGCAATGGGATTGGGGGCCAAAATCAAAAACGGGCTTCGGCTCTCAGGAAGGGACACCCATCAACAATGAAGATATTGCTTGGGCTGCTCGAAAATTAGACAAAACCTTTGGCGAAAGTAAGTTAAAAACGCGCATTGTATTGACTGAAGCGGCACAAATTGATTATTTGTACAATTCAAAAACCAATCGTTCGGAGGTAAACCAGGACAATCAAATCGAGGCATTTTTTGATAAATCAAGTAAAAACTACGTAGGAAACCTGAAATCGGTTGAGCATTTGATTTGCGGCCATAGTTATTTCACTACTTCCCCAACGGACGAACTTGTTAAAAAAAGACAGGCATTAGGCGATAAACTCAGTCAACAAAATATCAATTATTGGCAGTCTGAATATTGTATTTTGGGTGACAATGCCGGTGAAATTAAAGGAAACAAAGTAGACTTCGGTATGAAAACAGCCCTCTACGTTGCCAAAGTGATTCATGCGGACCTCACTCACGCCAATGCTTCGGCCTGGCATTGGTGGCTTTCGGTGAGTGCGAATGATTTTAAAGACGGTTTGATTTATGTGTCAAACAACGGTGTAAAAGGCGAAAACGACACCAATAAATTTGACGGGGAAATAATTGAATCCAAATTGCTGTGGGCCTTAGGCAATTATGCCCGATTCATCCGGCCTAACATGCAGCGAATTAAAGCGGAAGTTGACTCTGAAAAGGTGTTAGTGTCAGCCTATAAATCTCAAAATCAGGTGGTAGTGGTTTTTGTAAACAATGCGGAAAGTCAACGGATGGAGTTGCCAATACTCCGTAAGAATCAGAAAGTCAATGCATTTGTAACCTCTCAAACGGAGAATTTAGCACATTGGAAAATCAGCACAAACAGTATCGAACTGCCCGCCGAAGCGATAGTAACCGTAGTGATTGCCTACTAAAATAATTCAACAGGAGAAAATTGCAAAAATCTGTGGTCAGTGCGCACACTGACCACAGAAATGATATTATTTCATTGTGTATCGCTTGATACTGATCTTGGCACTCTTTGTAGTATTATCAATTGAATTTACATAGATGTAGGCTCTGTACTTACCGTCGGCCGTTTCTACCCATGCACCTGACTCCGCTTTCAGGTTGATGGCAAAATCTGGAGATCCGGATAAATCAAGTTGCTGAAAATCCACGTCGTCGATGTAAATACCGTATTGTAACCTTGCAAGGTGGAAGTCCCGCAACGCCCATACCTTGTTGATTTTTGCACTTTTGCTTACTCCTGCGGGAAGGGTTACGCCGGGAAGATAGGTCTTGGCGGAAGGTGCTACCAATGCATGGAGGAAAGTCACATTCGGAACGACGCGGTACAAATAGACCAAATCAATTTTGGCAGCATTTGTTGCAGCCGCAGCAGGTCCGTAAACAGCCATATCCTCAATGGAAATATAGGCAGCATCGTTGTCTTTCACCGCGAGGTCAAGCACCATGTCCATCTCTGCGATTTTATACGGCCCCATCTTATAGCTTACCGTTTGACCGTTGCTGGCCTTGGCCGAAAATGTAAAACTTACTTCCTTGCCTTTTGCAGAAGCCGGGATCCGATAAAAATACCGAAGTGTAGCAGCGATTGTATCCTTGGTAAAGGTCACCGTTGTTTTATTTCCGCTGTTGACCGATTTACTTCCTACATCAACTCCTACATCCTGGCCGCTGCCATTGGTAGAATAGGATTTGTTATCAAGATAGGTTGCTTCGGCTCCGGCAATGGAGGCTTCCACCTCAGCCGAAACCAATTTGCCCAATGATTTTGGAATGGCAATCCCATACGCAAACTCGATGTTTAAACCGACCAGATTAGGCCCAAGAGTTCTCTTAATGACATCGTTCCGAAGTTCTTGCGGCAAGGTAGGTACTGCGTATTGCTCATCTTCACATGCCGACATCAACAGCACTAATGAAAGAAGAGGAAGGCAAGACAATAATTTATAGTTCATGATTTTCATTGAATTAAAGAATTACAGTTTCTGAACAGTAACATTTAATGTGTATTCTTTTTTGATCTTACGATTCCCCGAAACGACCGTGTATTTCTTAGGATTCGCCAAATCTGAAAAATCCACTTTACCGGTAATTTTCGGATCAAGTTTCGCATCGGTTACGAGGGAGAATTGCGGATACAGATTTTTAAGGTCTGTACCGTAAGCCACCTCTACGTTTACTGTCTGTGCTACTGTATCTATCACAGCGGCTTTGGTTCTTACGGTTTGAAAATCGGAACCAAGCATTTCAAAGTTACTCACGTAACATTGTGTTCTGGTGGTAATGAGCAGACCATCTTCGTCAATGGGAAATTCTTCATTACAGGCCACTAATGCCAGTGTAAAGAATAAAGTGCTCATTAGTTTGATATATTTTACCATTGTATTTCTTTTTTATCGGTTGTAAAAATCCGGGGCGTGAATTATAACCAAGGTCTATTTTGGCTCAGATTCGGATTACGGTCGCGCTCGGCAGTTGGAATTCTAAAGATGTAAGCTTGTTGGTAAGCCAACTCTGAAGCGTTTTGGAAGTATTGGCTGATATTCGCCCCGTGGGTATCAATGGTCCATACACCTAAGCCCTGAGGAGGTCCCCATATTCTTTCCAACGCTCTCCAGCGGCGAAGGTCAAATCCGCGTTGTCCTTCTGCCAAAAGCTCCACAATGCGTTCCTGCTCAATAGCGGCAAAGAAGGCAGCTGCATTTGCTGTTTTGTCGGCCTTCAAAGCCGGAAGATTACCACGGCGGCGAACTCGATTGACGAGGGCGATGGCATCGGCTTGTGGCCCCGTTGCAAAATTGGTGGCTTCGGCATACATCAGAAATACATCGGCAAGGCGCATAACAGGATAATTGTAATCGCCGTCGCTGCGTCCTTGTCCGGCGTAGTTTCTCAGGAATTTACGGAATACGTATCCCGAATTACTGCCGTCGGTATTGTAAGTAATATAAGATACACCATCAATGACCACGGGTACGTTCCAGGTCTTGTAGATAAAAGGACACCAGCCGGTCGATTTCAGCGAGTTCATACCCACACTTACTTCAAAATCCCACATGATGGAAGATTTCATCCTAAAGTCGCGGTTTTTGTAACTGTTTGGGTTTACGGCTGAGTTTAAGGTTGTTCTGGCTCCGGCATTGGCTGCATTGATCGGAATCAATTTAGGAGCAAAATCACCGGTAATCGTAGACTGGTACCGGTTGGCAATTTCGTAGCGGGGTGATACCCAACACTGAGAACCTTCGTGGGAACGTCCAGCCACATCACGCATCAATTCTTCTCCCTGACTTGTGCCTGTTCCACCATGCGTGAATCCCATGATGATTTCAGGATCGTTGTTGGCGATAGGCGTAAACAGGTAATAATAGTTAGGCAGTTTGTCTGCTTTCCCTAAAGAATCAATTTCTCCCGGTTCACCGTTACGGAAGAGATTCAATCCATAATTGTTGATTACTGCCTTGAAATCATCAGCTGCCGCATTGTAAGCGGCAGTTGCTGCATTGGCATCTGGTTTAAAAGTGTCCAGTTCCGGCCACCCAAATTTATTCCAACTGGCCCAGTACAGTTGTAATTTACCTCTAAATGCCAAGGCCGCTGGTTTTCCCGCACGTCCGGTAGCAGAAGCCTTTGCCGGAAGCTTATCGAATGCATACGTAAAGTCAGCCACAATAGAATCCTTTACCTGTGCAATCGGCAATCGTGACAAATTGGAAACTTCAGCGTTATCGTTGATCACCTTACTGATGTAGGGTACATCGCCCCACATAGAGATGAGTCTGAAATAGACCATTCCGCGCAGAAGTTTTGCTTCGCCTACGATTGTTTCCAGTTTGGGTTTAGAGGCAGGGCTTGCCGTGAGAATCATTTTATTAACGTTCTCAATCACGTAATTGGCGCGGTTCACCCCACCATACAGATAACGCCACATTTTCACAAATGCGCCACCATATCCCGAGGGGTTGAAGTTCCCATCCTGGTAAGCATCGCCCAAACGTAGGGTTCCGCTAGTAGCACTCGTACCTCTGGCCCGAACGTATTCGCCGTGGCCATCCATGTAATAATCACGGTCAAACAGGGGGCGAATAGAGGAATAGGCGCCCTGCAGAGCGAAAGTAGCGTCGTCTTCTGTTTTCCAGAATACATTGGCTCCCAATTCGGTGGTCGGTTCCAGTTCAAGTATACCCGGTGTACATGAACTTGCGATGGCCATTACAACCGCAAGCGCCGACACAGCAACTATTTTTGAGATCATTTTTTTCATCTTCATACAATTTTAGATACCAATGTTGATACCTGCTGAATAGGATTTGGTCAAAGGATACGCATCACTTCTGTTTCCTTGCATTTCGGGATCCAAACCGCGGTATTTCGTGAACGTTTTCAGGTTTTCGGACGAGAGATAGAGGCGGAAACTGCTAAGCCCAATTTTCTTAAGCAACATAGTTGGCAGACTGTAGCCCACCTGAAGGTTTTTTACGCGCAGATAATTCAGGTTATCGAGCCAGAAAGTCGTTTCTTCCCGGTTACCATTTCCGTTCAATCTAGGCCAGCCTCCGTTACGGTTCTCCGGGGTCCATGGATTAGTTATGTGCAACTCGTTGAACGCATAGCGTTGCGCACCGATACCGGTGTTGTTGTAGTTATTGATCCAGAAATCTTTCCGACCCGTAGACCCTTGCAGCAACAAAGAAAGGTCAAATCCTCTCCAGGAAACATTCGCGTTCAAAGAGAAATTGGTCGTAGGACGGAGGCGTTGAATGTTTGGATCGGCTACTTTATCGTTGTCATCAATTTTGCCGTCGCCGTTCACGTCTTTCCGAAGAATGTCTCCCGGGGAAGCCCCCTGAGGAGTTGCATTGTATACATCCTGCCAGGTTTGCGCTATTCCTATGTCCTGATAAGTGTATAAAAACCCATAAGGCATACCAATAAAAGCTTGATTTCCTGAGTTTTGCGATGTCCTGCTCAAAAATTCATTCCATTGTTCGAGTTTGGTGCGGTTATAGGAGGCATTGACACTCACTGCATAATTGATATCTCCTTTTCTGTCTCTCCAAGTAAGGTTACCTTCAATCCCTTTGTTGCGAAGATTACCAATGTTCTTACGCGGCGCATCGTAGGCCCCCGTAAGCAGCAGCGACATATCAGAAGGCCGGTTCATGCCCGTAGTCAAACGATTGTAATAGTCAATTTCAGCAGTCAGTCGGTTGTTAAGAAATCCCAAGTCGAGTCCTAAGTTAAAGACACTGGTGTTTTCCCAAGATAGATTTTTGTTCACCAGTTTGCGGTTAACAAAACCTTTCACAATACTTCCGCCGATCATGTAGTTACTAGCACCCAAAGTGGATTGCTGTTCATACCTGCCCACCCCACTGTTGTTACCAAGGCTACCGTAGGAAGCCCGAAGCTTACCGTTGTTGAGGAACCTACCCGTGCGAGCACTGATAAATGTTTCTTCGGTGAATCGCCATCCAACCGCCGCTGAAGGGAAAAATCCGAACTGGTTGCCCGGTAGAAATTTCGAGGAACCGTCGGAACGGAAGTTAAGCTCTAACAGGTATTTATCGTAAGCTGTGTAATTAACACGTCCAATGAAGGACTTAAGTCCCTCAGTACTTGAATTTCCACCAGTCGACTGAATATCCGTTAAAGCAGCGTCAACTTCATGCAAAGAAGGATACAAACGATCATTTCGTGAAGAGCTTTGCGAACGGTCGTACCAAAATTCTTCGCTATAAACCACCAACGCACCCAAAACATGGTTCTTTGCAATCGTTTTATTATAGTTCAAACGGCCATTTAACATCGTTTTATAACCGGTTTGCGTAAAGTTACCAACCCCTGCGTTTGCACCCACATACACCCGGCTGCCGAGCGCTTTGGTCTGAAAGTTGTAAGACTGGTTGGGCATATTGGCATTCCAGCGGAATTGGTTATAATAATTCAAGGCATAATCGACCCTTGCCGTCAATCCCGGAATCGGAGACCAATCCAAGTACATATTAGTGTTTGCTTCCTGACGGTCCTGACGGTTCAGGTTATTCTGATAAACCGTGTAGGGGTTGTAAGCCTGTGGGTCTTCGTTGTAAGCCATAACACCACCATAATAACCCGTGACCGGGTCAAAAGGAAGAATTCCTGAAATAGCATATTGCATATCAAATCCAGCGGTGTTTGCAGGATCACTGTCTGTAAATCCTTCTTCCAGCGCATACGTCAGTTTTGACCAGTTACCGTTGAATTTAATACCCGTATTAATGTTCTTACGAATTTTATAATCGTAGTTGAAGCGAGCGTTGTAACGTTTGTAGTCATTGTTGATTTGAAGCCCTTTTTCGCCCATCATCCCGACAGATACAAAGAAATTTGACTTGTCACCGCCCCCTGATGCGGACAAATTATGATTCTGAATAGCTCCGTTTCTCATGATGATGTTCCACCAGTCAGTATTTGGAAAGGCGACTGGATCAATCAAACCCATCGCAAGCCACTGGTCAACCGTACCGTCTTTGAAGTTGGAATTTGACCTAAGCGTATTTACTGCGGCGGCTTGCTGGTGCAGCGTCAGTGCACGGGGATAATCGGCTAAAAAGTCAAACGCCTTGGTAGGCACCTGAACCGCATAGTTGCTTGAGAAATTGATGCTTGCTTTTTCCTGCCCCTTACCAGACTTAGTGGTAATCAAAATTACCCCGTTTGCTGCTCTGGAGCCATATACGGAAGAAGACGTAGCATCTTTAAGCACCGAAATCGTTTCGATATCATTGATGTTGATACGGTTGATGTCAACATCGGGCATTCCATCCACCACTACCAAAGGACTGGCGTTGTTAACTGTTCCCAGACCGCGAATGATCAATGCGGCACCGTTACGTCCAGCCATACCTGATCCTTGCGTGACCGCGAGGCCCGGAACAAGCCCTGACAATCCGGAAGAAACGTTGGAGAGCGAACGACCGGTGATTTTGTCATCTATTTTAATGGCAGAAACCGCACCGGTCAGGTTGACCTTTTTCTGGGTGCCGTATCCCACCACCACCACTTCTTCCAATGCCTTATTGTCGGCAGCCAGTTGAATGGCAATATTGGTCTGATTACCCACCGCAATTTCCTTTTGAAGATACCCAACGTAGCTAAAAACCAGTACTGCTGATTTATCCGGGACATTAAAGGAATACATACCATTCGCATCGGTGATTGTGCCTCGCTGTGTTCCCTTGAGAATAATGCTTACCCCGGGCAGACTTTCCCCTTTTTCGTCGGTGACTTTACCAGTGACGGTTATATCCAGATTTATTTTCCGAATATCGCTTTTTAACTCCGGCACTGACGCTTTTGGTGTCAATTCACGTTTTTTAAGAATAATAAACTCCCCATTGATTTGATAATCAACACTATAAGGAGCCAGAAGTTGTTGAAGAACGTTTTCCAGAGGCTCGTTCTTTAAATTAATAGATACTTTGGCTTCGGCCGGAAATATGCCCGGCAAATAGGTGAATCGGACATTGGCCTTATGGCCTACGGTAGTCAGTGCTTTTACGATCTCTTTATTGTTAAATTGAATCGTCACCGTTCGTTTCATTAAATCCAGTGCGTCTTCCTTTCCTGCAAAGACCTGTGTTGCCAGCATAAGAATGAAAAAACCAGCCGTAATCGGTATTTTCAGCAGCAGCACCGTTTTGGGCTTGGTTTTGAAAAATTTTTCCATGGTTTACTCTTGTTTTAAAGGGTTCCTAAATAGAACTTACAATTTCCGCCCTTGATTGAACCGAAAAATCGTCACTCAAGGAGGGCGGGAGGCTTTTCCGCCGAAAACGCGACCTGCTTTCGGCGCTTATGGATTGAGTCAATTTTTTATCATAGTTTTTGGGGGTTTGTGGTTAAAGAATAGTTAAAGATTACAAGTTACTCCGGAAATCACTATTTCCGTTCCAAACACTTCATAGGTGGCCCCGATAGTTTGGCATACGATATCGAGCTTGCGAAATAAAGGCAGATCCCCTAAGGGTGCGGTGACCCTACAGGATTCAAATAAGTTGGAATCTCGGCGAATGGTGACACCATAGGCATTTTCAAGGTCATTGAGAATAGTATTTACGGAGGTATTGGTATAAAGGAACTCTTTTGCATTCCCGGTATCTGTAAGCTGTATAGGCTGTGCCACAAGGCCCTTTTCAAAAGCGTTAGTAGCAGCATCAAAAACAACTCTCTGATTGGGGTATAGGTATATGGCATGATTTGCTTTTTGATTTCCCGACTCATCCAACTTATCCGTAGCGTATACCATCACTTTTCCGGAAGTTACCGATACGCTGCTTTTTGCCTTTCCCGTATTGGACACTACCTTGAAGCTGGTGCCAATTACCCGCACAATGATATGACCGGCATAGACCAGAAAAGGCTTAGAACTGTCTTTGGCCACTTCGAAAAATCCCTCTCCATCGAGATAAACGACTCTTTTGTTTGCTGAAAAATCAGAATAGCTCAATTTACTTCCCGGTTTCAGCTTTACTTTAGTTCCATCTTTTAACAAAATCGTTTGTTGACTTTTTGTAGAATTTACCTTTTCCTTCAGGGAAATTTCGGCTTGGCCTATTTGCCTTTCATAGTCTAACGGCACATCATTAAACGTTGATTGGAGGCTCCAAACTAACCCGCCAACAAGGACAAGGGTAGCTGCTACTATCCACCACCGATAGAATGTCAACGGTAAACGAGATGGTTCAGACTCTAAATTGAAATCATCAATGGAATTCTCTACCTGAGTCCAAATGTCCTCTTTTATATTCTTATCAACCGGAACCTGAAGTCGGTGCAAAGACATAAACAGGGCTCCGGCAAGCGTCATACTGTTGATTTTGTCCGGATATTGCTCCTTGAAATTCTCCCAAAACAATGACTCTTCGCGTCCGTTGCATAGAATCCATTTACGGAAGCGTTCATCATTGAGGAAATCTTCCAGTTTATAACTGCTGTAATTTTTCAAAGTCTGAATAAATAAAATCCATCGCTTATTGTATTATATATATACAAAGGAGGATTTATTCCATTTGACCCAACGGAATTTTATATTTTTTTTTAGAAAACTGATAAATGAAGTTTTAACGTTGAGAAACAGCACTTTACTGCAAAAGATAAATCAGAGCCAATTTGATAAGCGAGTAAAGTAGGTTTGAATTTTTCCGAAGCAGGGTGAGGGAGTTGTGTAGCGTGTTTCGAACTGTTTTTTCGGAAACGTCCATAATTGAAGCAATTTCAGCAATGCTGAAATTCTCATAATACCGCAGCGTAATGGCTTCCAACTGACGTTTGGGGAGACTTTTGAGAATGGTAACCAATTTCAGGGTTAATTCCCTCTCGGTATCATCCGGGCTGTATTCATACGCCGGATGGTTCTGCGTGATTAGAAAGGACTCAAAATCTACTTTTTCAACGGCTTTCTCCTTTTCATTGATACGACGAATATCTCTTCTAAGGCTCAGAAAGAGGTAGAACTTAATGTTATTAACAGATGCAAGTCCTTCACGATTACGCCACAGCCTGATAAACAAATCCTGAATGGCATCTTCCACTTGTGTTTGATCTGCAACAAATTTCTTGCCGTAGGAATACAGTGAATCAAAATATAGTTCGTAAATCTCAGCGTAGGCACTTTTATCCCCTAGCCGAAAAGCATTCCAAATTGCTGTATCATGAGGTGAATTCTGTATCACAAGGGGTGAAGATTTAACTCATAAAAGTAGCAATTTTTGGCAAATAATATACTTTTTACATTAAAAATTGCCATTTACAAAGAGTAGTGATCAAAAACGCGGCCCTACGAACTCTCATCATTAAGAGCAACCCCGCCCCTCTGCCAGGTAAGGCCGATAGGGCAACAAAAAAGCCAAACAAGGCTGTTTGGCTTTTAAAAGTGGGAGTTGAGGGATTCGAACCCCCGACCCTCTGCTTGTAAGGCAGATGCTCTGAACCAGCTGAGCTAAACTCCCGAGAAAACTAAGAACAAAAGGTAAAAAAGTGGGAATTGAGGGATTTGATCGGCAGCGGCACGGTACGCCGTCGCGGGACCGTCCCCGACTATCTGCTGATAAGGCAGATTTACAAATAAAAAAAATAATTTATTTCTACTTGTAACTTTTTTTGTGGGAGTTGAGGGATTCGAACCCCCGACCCTCTGCTTGTAAGGCAGATGCTCTGAACCAGCTGAGCTAAACTCCCAAAAACCCCTTTTCCGTTGTTTGGGGTTGCAAAGATGTGGGTTTCAAATTATATGTCCAACTTTTTTTTACATTATTTTCGATGAATAATTGTAGGTGCCGACTGAGCAGAGGCGTAAATCGTTAAGTCTGCGATAGTTACGCGTGCCGGAGCATTTACGGCATAAACCACCGCATTGGCAATATCTTCGGCCAAAAGTGGATCAAAACCTTCATAAACTTTAGCAGCGCGGTTTTCATCGCCTTTAAAACGCACTAAAGAGAACTCCGTTTCAACGGCTCCAGGGGCGATATTGGTCACTTTAATACCGTGTTGAGTTAAGTCCAATCGCATTCCTTCGCTGATAGCTTCCACCGCTTTTTTGGAAGCACAATACACTGCCCCGTTCGCATACGTTTGTTTGCCCGCAACAGAACTGAGATTGACAATGTGTCCTCTTCCCCTTTCCACCATTCCTGTTATTACTGCTTTTGACACATACAGCAATCCCTGCACGTTGCCGTCAATCATGGCATCCCAATCCGCTACGTCTCCGTCCTGGATGGCAGACAGCCCGTGGGCATTTCCTGCATTGTTGACCAAAATATCAATCGCTTTCCAATCTTCCGGTAAAGTTCCTATGGCTTGCGATACTGTTGCATAATCGCGCACATCAAAAAGGAGCGTTGTTGTTTTAACGTATTGAGCCAGCTCCGCTGCCAGTTCATCCAAGCGGTCTTGCCGACGACCGCACAAAATCAAATCAATTCCAATGTTGGCAAAAGCTTCAGCAGTGGCTTTTCCAATCCCCGAAGAAGCTCCGGTAATGAGGGCAATACGCGACATTTTTTTTAACAGTTACAGTGGGAAAAATAAATTCATTGAAGGGATTAACTCCCAAAACCTTCGATGGCAAAGTTGGAGAAAATTACCAAGCAAAAAAACAAAAACCCTCTCCTTAATTCTTTGGAGAGGGTCAAATGTTGAGCAGAAGCCGAAATTACTTAATTGGCTCAGGTTGCGCTGTATAACGCAAATAAGGCTTAACAATTCGTAAATCACTGTATTTTTTCTGAGCATCCTCGGTCGAAACCGCAGGGATTACAATGACATCTTCCCCCTGTTTCCAATCGGCAGGAGTAGCTACTTGGTTATTCGCTGTCAGTTGTAATGAATCAATCACACGAAGCAATTCAGTAAAATTCCGTCCGGTTGAAGCAGGATAGGTCAACGTCAGTTTGATTTTTTTATCAGGTCCAATCACAAACACCGAACGTACTGTGGTTTTTTCGCTGGCATTGGGGTGAATCATATCGTACAGGGTGGCCACATTTCGGTCACCATCGGCAATAATCGGAAAATTAACTACCGTATCATTCACTTCATTGATATCGGGTACCCAACGGCTGTGCGAATCCAAATCATCTACACTTACCGCAATTACTTTCACATTGCGTTTCTCAAATTCGCCTTTTAAAAGAGCTGTTTTTCCCAACTCCGTCGTGCATACAGGTGTAAAATCAGCAGGGTGCGAAAACAACATTCCCCACGAATTGCCCAGCCATTCGTGAAATTTAATGGGACCTTGGGTGGTTTGAGCTTCAAAATCAGGAGCTACATCGCCTAATCTTAGTGACATGGTATTGAATGATTTATGGTGAAACAATTATTTTTTACTTAAAACCTATCGACTTTATATGATAATAATGTTAATTGAAAGCCTCTTTTGCGGAGGCTTAGCAAAAGGAATACAATCCGTTCTTAAATTTTGTTCCAAGTTTTCCACTTTTCAAACTAAACTTACCGTGTAAAGCGTTTTTATGATGAATTTTACGGAGATTTTCCCAAAATGTACTTCAAAGCCTTATTTCAAAGAGTATTATTACCCATTTTTATTCTGACAAGCATCTCTGTCTACAGCGCTGATACGCTTTCTGTTGTTATTAAAGATAGCACAAAACCTCAATTAAAGCCGCATATTGTTTTTTTTTCTAAACTATTTTCGTCACAAAAAGACAGTATTAAAATCCGCCCGAAACTTACGTACACAATTGATTGGGACGCCAGAAGCTCATTTGTGGATAAAAAATTAGTTAATATTTGGGGAGTCAATACTGGCATCAAATTTGGCAGGGGTCGCCACGAACTGAACATCGGTTATTACTGGCTTACATTCAATTCTTTCCTTCGTCTGCTCGACCTTCGCAAAGACGCTTCCAAGGTTATCAATATAAATTACTACACCAAAACGGATTTGTATTTTTTTAGTTTAATGTACCGACCCAACCTCATTGACAATCGGAGGTGGCGATTCAGTATCCCCGTTGAGTTAGGTATTGGCGCTACCCAAAGTACTGATAACAAACTCCTGAATGACCTGATGATTTGGCGTCGTAACGATTTTTTTATGCCTGCACAAATAGGTGCTTACTTAAAATGGAAAGCCACTCGTTGGGTCGGATTCAGTATACAGGGAGGCTACCGTTATGCATTGTATCAGCAAAACTTGCCTACCAATTACAACGGTGCTTATTATAGCCTTGGATTTACAATGGAAAGTGAAATCTTTACTGATTCTTACCAATGGGCTAAAAAGTCATTAAAAAAACGGAAAGAACAACGGGGAAAACCTTAGACGAAACGTCTTTAAAAGGATATGAAAAAAATTGTTACTTTCGGACAAATCATGATGCGCTTGTCGCCGCCGGCTTTTGCACGTTTTGGTCAGGCCCACAGCTTCGATATTACCTATGCAGGAGGCGAAGCCAACGTCAGTATAGCAACAGCCCAATGGGGCGTAGAAGCCGTTCATGTTACCCGTTTTCCGGACAATGATATGGGGCGAGCCGCTGTCATGTATTTACGCAAATATGGCCTCACCACTTCAGAAATTCATTTCGGTGGAGACAGATTAGGCATTTACTTTGTTGAAAATGGGGCCACAGCTCGTGCGAGCCAAGTAATTTACGACCGCCTCAATGACTCTTTTTGCACCCTTGATGCTGACGAATTTGACTGGGAACGTATTCTTCAGGGAACTGATTGGTTTCATTTTACAGGGATTACGCCAGCGCTTTCGGAAAGCGCCGCTGCGGCCTGTTTAAAAGCTGTGCAGACCGCTCGAAAATTGGGAGTAAAAGTTTCTGCTGATGTCAATTACCGAAAAGGGCTTTGGGGATGGGGCAAAACACCACGGGAGATTATGCCTGAGTTGGTCGAACATTGTGACCTTATTGTATGCGGAAACAGCAACGCTAACGATTTGTTTGATATTCATCCTTTGCCCGAAGAAAAAAACAAATGGGTATCTACCATGAAGCAAGTGATGCAGCGGTTTCCAAACATCAAACTCATACTGGACACCAAACGGGAGTCAATCAGTGCTTCTCGTAACCAACTGAGAGGCAAAGCTTGGGACGGTCACCAATATTACAAAACTGCCAACCATGACCTACACCATATTGTAGACCGCATTGGCAGCGGAGACGCCTTTATTGCTGGCTTTCTGTACGGTTATGATTACTTCGAGCAAAGTGTTCAGCACGCCTTGGAATTTGGTACCGCC
This sequence comes from Runella sp., assembly GCF_027484545.1. GTDB lineage: Bacteria > Bacteroidota > Bacteroidia > Cytophagales > Spirosomataceae > Runella. The sequence continues at coordinate 38,150 of NZ_JAIXST010000164.1, forward strand.
GCCGCTGCACTTAAACATACAGTCGAAGGTGATTTCAACTTAGTAAGCGTCGAAGAAGTAGAACGATTGGCCACCGGAGATACTTCAGGAAAATTATCACGATAACCAAAGTGGGCGGAGGTCACCCTGCCCCTACCTCTTCTCTAACTCACTCCTCTTTACTGCCTTCTAATAGTATATATAAGTTTTTTTTATAAAAAGTTTTGATTTACATACCATTAAACTTAGTTTGTAGTTAATTAGAAAACAACCTTACTAAGCTATGAAACCTTTACTCTTTATTCTTCTTGTTTTGGGAATACAAACAGCACAGGCACAAGTTAAAATTTTAACATTTGCAGAGGCCTCTGAGCAGGGACTCTCTCAACGAAAATTAGATAGTATTTACCGCCCTAAGGGAGCGTCAAAGGGAAGAAGGGAAGGTTCAAAAAGCTGGGAAATGTTAAGTAAAAAACAGTTTGAACTTTCACGAAAGATTTTTGGCAATCGACCTCAACAACCTCGTATGGCTTATTCACTTTACCAAAATCAAGCGGGAACATTTGAGTATATGCTTTATGAGATCCAAGGCAAAGCCAATAAAGAACTGGAAGTACGGTTTATTGATTCATTGCGGGTATTGCTTAACAATTACCCACTTGAAAACAATCCTGATTCTCCCCGGGTTTCCTCCCACTTTATGGTTTTAGGAGTTGTTAGAAGTATTCCTAAAGGAGACAGCACTATCATTACACTGGAAGATGCTATTGCTACTACCCGCCCTGATACAGTTAAAGTAGTTGCTTTAAACCAATTGGAAATGAAATCTGTACCTGATGTAATTTACCGATTTACTGAAATGCAGGAACTGAATCTTAGTGGCAACGAACTCAAAAGTGCTGCTATAGACTTAACCCGACTTCCTAAATTGCGACATATATGGCTCAATGCCAATCAATTGACCGACACAAGTTTGCATTTTCCCCTAAATAAAACGTTAAAAGTTCTGAATGTTCAAGGAAATCGTTTTCCGGACGTGCCTCAAGCCATTCGCAATTGTAAAAAATTGACAAGCTTATGGTTGGGTTACAATAAATTAACCCAACTCAATGAAAACAGTTTCAAAGGGTTGCGCCGATTACAGGACCTCAATCTCTATTCCTGCGACCTAAAAAATCTTCCAAAAGGAATTTCTAAGTTAAAGCGATTGGAAGTACTGGATTTGTATTATAACGAGCTTAGCACACTTCCCCGTAATCTCGGACGCATGAGGCGATTACAACAATTAGCCCTTTCAAACAATCAACTGATTCAGATACCGACAACGCTTGGGCGGCTGAAGCGTTTACATTCCCTATATGCACATCATAATAAATTGTCTACCCTGCCGGGCAGCGTTGGTAAACTTCGGAGTTTACGAATTTTAGCACTCAACAATAACCAATTCAGCACCTTGCCTAAGCAAATAGGCTCATTACGAGTTGTGGAAGAAATAGACATCAGCGACAATAATTTGAGTGAAGTTCCTGCCCAAATAGTGCAACTGCGACAACTTAAAAAATTATACCTGCGTAAAAATCCTTTTTCCGAGGATGCTTCGCTACTCAGTCGTTCTAAGCCTGTGCTGGAGTCGTTGGAGCAAAACAAGACGGATGTTTCGTATTGAGGTATTTTTTTTGAGGAGTATTTGCAAAAACCAAAACATACTTACATCTTTGCAGCCCGATAAAACGATTATCGGTCATGGGGATGTAGCTCATCGGACCACCGTTCTGGATGGAAAGAGTGCTTGCAAACTTAACATAATGGGGATGTAGCTCAGCTGGTTAGAGCGCTTGGCGAATCGTCGCACCGATGGCATACAAGAGGTCGTGGCGGTTCGAAGGTTCGATTCGATTTCCAGCTTCTATATACTTCAAAGTGTTGTTCTTTTTTACGGGGATGTAGCTCAGCTGGCTAGAGCGCTTGCATGGCATGCAAGAGGTCGTGGGTTCGAATCCCATCTTCTCCACCCTGATTATCAAAGAGTTACGACCAAAACCGTAACTCTTTTTTGTTTTTGCTCAAACATTTTAGATTTGTTTGAGCATCGCTTAAGTTATTATTTATGCTGAATTTGGCTATCTTCAAATGCAATTGATTACTTAACAACATTTCCTCAACCTTGCAGAATCATTTATTTATTTTACTATCCCTCTAACTTTACTATCATAAATATCATTAAACCAAAGGCGTTTGAACATGAGATTGACTTTATCTTCTGATAATTTATTATAAAGCTCTAATTTCGTATTAATGAAATTTAATAGCTCATTGTCAATCTCTTCGTTAAATTTATCCTGTATATTATCTTTGCTGTTTTTGTCGTTGAAGAAACTCATCAATTCCATATTTGCATAGATATTCGTTTTTATCTGTTCAAAGGCTACTTTGTCTTCTTCTTTTAAATCTAAGCCGTAGGTTTCATTCAATACTTTAATGATTTGAGTCAGCCACTCAAATTCGTCTTCGTCAGTTTGTCCAGCCCCGCCAGCGGTCATACCTTTCATCGCATTGTCGCTGCTTTCAAGGGCTAAATCTGTGGTAAATTGATGTTGGAGTTTATAACTATCTAAATCTATTTCCTCTAAAACTTCTTTCGGTAAGGTATTGGCTGCGGCTGGTAATTTCTTAAATAACTCCGATAGAAATACGTAGTATTTTTCTAACTCAACATCCGTAAAAGTAATAATTTGTGATAGGAAACGATAAAGCCGAACGAATGTCTTGATGTTGGCTTTAAACTCTATTTTTTGTTCGTCGTCAAGTTGAGTGTTGTATCTTTTTACAACTTCATTCAGAATGGGTTGGAGCTTTTCTTTATTATCGCCCTTTACAAAAAATAGTTGAGCATAGGCTTCTAAATCATTCTGATAAATGAGATTAAATGCCTCAACTCGCTGCTGTACATCATATAAACTATTAGGGTCGGTTTGGTCGTCGAGTTCCATATAATTACTTCCGTAGTACATTTGAAAGTCTTGTTGTACTTTTTCGGGGTCATTTACAAAGTCAAGAACCATTGTGCTATCCTTGCCTTGTGTAGTACGATTCAGGCGGCTTAGGGTTTGAACGGTACTTGTTCCCCCCAGTTTTTTATCGACAAACATGGTATGCAGCAAAGGTTCATCAAAACCTGTTTGATACATATTGGCTACTATCAAGATTCGGAACTGTGGAAGTTTAAGAGCATCGGGAACATCAACTTTACCACCCAAATTATTCATGTTTTCTTTGGTGTAGTCTTCGTTGGTTTCAGCATCTGTAACAGTACCGCTAAAAGCAACCAAAGCACCATAAGGTAGCTTCATTTCTCGCATAATATCATCAAACTTACGCTTGAATCTTACTGCGTGAAGCCTCGAACGAGTTACGAGCATGGCTCGTGCTTTGCCTTGAATCTCATTTTGCGTTTGTGATACAAAATGTTCTATCATTATTCGGGCTTTCTTCTCGATGGCGTGGTCTTGGAGGTCAACGTAGGATGAAAGGACTCTTACTGTTTTTTTCTTTTCGTATTCTTTGTCGTTTATTTCTGTGCGTTTAATGAGTTTATAGTAGCGTTTCCAACTCATGTAGTTTTTTAGTACGTCTTTGATGAAGCCCTCTTTGATGGCTTGCTCCATTGTATATAGGTCAAAAGCTTCTTTTTGTCCGTTACGGATTGTACCGAAAAGTTGAACAGTTTTTTCTTTTGGTGTTGCCGTAAAAGCAAAGAAAGAAATATTTTTTTGGTCGCCTTTGGCTTTTATTTCATCGGCTATTATCTCATCCAGTGATTTTACGTCTCCGTCGGCGGTTTCTGCTTCTTCGAGCGACAGTGCTTTCCGTAAATGTCTTGCCGATTCTCCTGCTTGTGAGCTGTGAGCCTCGTCAATGATTACGGCATAAGTTTTATCTTTATTTTGGGCAATTACATCAGATATGACTGGGAATTTTTGAAGCGTTGTGATGATAATTCTTTTGCCTTGCTCAATGGCATCTTTTAGGTCTTTACTTGTCTTGTTATCGTCTATATACGCAACTGTGCCAGGTACTTGTTCAAACTGACGAATATTGTCTTGGATTTGTTTATCTAAGACCTTTCTATCTGTTACTACAAGCACGCTGTTATATAATGCTTTGGCATCGTCGGGGTTTTGATAAAAATCTGAAAGACGGTGTGCCAACCAAGAAATTGTATTTGATTTACCCGAACCTGCTGAATGTTGAATCAAGTATTTACCGCCTACGCCTTCATTACGAACGGCTAAAAGTAGATTTTCTACGGCTCTACGTTGGTGGAA
>NZ_JAIXST010000180.1 GCF_027484545.1 Runella sp.
TATTTTTTCGTAAAACTTACAATTTGCATTGTCACAGTAGTGTAAGCCTTTATATTTTTCAAAATCTATGTCCATTCAACAAAGATACTTAACATAACTCACTAATCCAGTACCAAAAATTAGAACTAAAGTATTTATTACATTTTTTACACTATATTAGTGGTTATACGGCTGGCTATTTTTAGTGGAAGTATTATATATTTTTCTATTTTAAAATGCTTTATATTACTAAGAAAAAAGTCATAACATCCTAAAAAGCAAGTAATATAGATATTAGATTGATTAAATGGGGGTTTTCATTTACTATTTTTTAATCAAATCGAAAAATAAACACACAACTACTTAGTCATTAAATTTAATTTATTTCTACAAAAAATATTTCTTTTAAAGGAAGACAATTTTTGAAGTCATTTTTCAACAGTAACCAATCGCAATAATTGACTACTATTAATGCTATTTAAAGAATCAAAATAATGATGATAAGCGATCCAAAATAGAGGTAAACTCCATTGTAATCACGCACTTCTTTTTTGGTCATTTTTTCAGGATCCATTTTTGCTCTTTGGCGAAAGCTATGGTAAAAGACAACGTAAAGCCTTGTGACAATTCATCAAAATGGAGGCGATAAATCCAAATGTGCTGAAGGGTTTAAGAAGGTTAGTAGGAAAGTAAAGAGGAATAGAAAACTCCGCTATTCCTCCCCGCGTATCTTGAATACCGTTCCTTCCATCGTTTCGTCTACGCGCAACTGACAAGCCAATCGGCTAGCGGAAGTGGCGGCAGGCAAGGTATCCAAAATGTCTAATTCTGCATCACTGACGTGGGGAAGCGATTCCCCACCGTCCAAAATTTCTACGTGGCAAGTGGCACAAAGCGCCATTCCACCGCAAGTAGCCAAAATATTGTACTCAGAAGCTTTTAAAACTTCCATTAAACTGAGCCCGATTCCTTCGGGAATCTCAATATTCTGCTGTATTCCCGTTCTATCTTCTACCGTAAATTGTATCATGACTAAAAAGCGTTAACGCCGTTGACAGTGGTGTATTTAAAACTGAGATGTTGATTGGGATACACGTATTTGAAAGCGCTTTGGCACATCATGGCCGCTTCGTGAAAGCCCGTCAGAATAAGTTTGAGTTTTCCCGGATAGGTATTAATATCTCCAATCGCATAAATGCGCTCCACATTGGTAGAGTAGTCTACGGTATTTACTTCAATGGCTGATTTACTGATGTTTAGGCCCCAATCCGCAATAGGTCCGAGTTTAGGACTCAAGCCAAAAAGCGGAATAAAATAATCGGAAGGCAGGGTATACGTATTTTTATCTTTCCCCGCCACAACCACTTCTTTCAAATGCCCGTTGCCGTTCAAACTCACCACGTTTGATTGCAAAATCAAGTTTATTTTTCCCTGTTCAGCCAACGCAAACACTTTTTCGGCCGAATCGGGTGCCCCTCTGAACGTATCGCTGCGGTGAATCAGCGTAGTGGTTTTAGCAATATCGGCCAGATAAGCCGTCCAGTCCAAGGCTGAATCACCACCTCCTGCAATCACGATTTCTTTGTCTCTGAATTTTTCGGGATTCTTCACCATGTAGGCTACTCCTTTTCCTTCAAAATGTTCTAAGCCTGCAATCTCGGGTTTACGCGGTTCAAAACAGCCTAATCCACCCGCAATCACTACCACCTGACAATGGACTTGTGTTTGGTCTGAAGTCGTTACTATCAACGAACCATCTTCTTGTCGGTCAATGGCCTCCACTCGTTCGCCCAAGGTAAAACTTGGTTTGAACGGAGCAATTTGCAGCATTAAATTATCCACCAATTCCTGTGCTTTAATAGTAGGATACCCAGGAATATCATAAATGGGTTTTTGGGGATATATTTCAGAAAGTTGTCCTCCAATTTGGGGCAAGGAATCAATCAGATGGCACCGCATCTTTAATAACCCCGCTTCAAACACACTGAACAATCCAACGGGACCGGCACCAATGATACAAATATCTGTCGCAACCATAACTTTTAGTAATCTATTTGTTTGCAAGAAAAATAGAACGGACGAATCATAAAGTCTATTTCTCTTATTTTTACGAAGCAAAGGTAGCTCTTAACGTATTATCCTACCAATCATAAATTTTTATTCACTATCACCAAAAGTTATATAAATTTATTCCTCCTATTCTCTTCTTTCACGATTCAAAGATTTTAGTTTAGTTTTGTTCAATCATCTTCTAAGCCATTCCTATCTTAACCCTCATGCCTCGCAAACCTATTTCTATCCTTGCCCTCCTGTTCTCAGCTTTTGTGCTTACTAATTGTACGGCCACCTCACAAACCATTAGCCCAAGCCACGAAGCCAATCAACTAACCATACCTATCGGAGGTAATTCATGGCTCATCAATTCCAACGATAAGGACGAAAAAATCACGAAAGAAGGGTTTATCAGTTGGAAAAATGCAGGTACGATTTGTCGAACCTACGTTCGGGTAGCTCAGGCAGGCAAATTAAAAGTATCCGTGGTTCTCAACACCAAAGAAGGAGAAAGCAAAATCAAACTGACGGTTTTAGGCAAAACCGTTAGCCTAACCACCACTCCCAACACCGCCAAAGAATATTTTGCCGGAGAATGGGAAACAAAACAATCGAGCTACGTCTCCATTGATTTACAGGGGATTAGTAAAACAGGTGATAGTTTTGGGCAGGTTCAAAGTATCATCGTCAGCGGAAATGCCATTGGTCCGGAAACGGTATTTGTAAAAGACAATGTTGACAACTATTTTTATTGGGGACGTCGCGGGCCTTCGGTGCATTTGAAATACACGTTACCCGCCAACGAAGACATTGAATGGTTTTACAATGAACTCACCATTCCCGAAAATCAGGACGTGATTGGCTCGTATTTTATGGCCAATGGTTTTGCCGAAGGCTACTTTGGGATACAAGTCAACTCAGCCACGGAGCGACGGATTTTGTTTTCGGTATGGAGTCCGTTCAAGACCGACAACCCCAACGCCATTCCTGACGAACAAAAAATAGTCATGGTAAAAAAAGGAAAGGAGGTCTATACCGGTGAATTTGGCAACGAGGGTGCCGGTGGGCAAAGTTACCTGAAATACAACTGGAAGGCGGGAAACACCTACCGATTTTTGCTGCAAGGCAAACCCACCGCCGACAATTACACCCTTTATTCGGCTTACTTTTTTGCTCCCGAAGAAAACCAATGGCGACTCATCGCGAGTTTCAAACGCCCCAAAACTTCGACGCATCTAAAATCTCTGCACTCTTTTTTGGAAAACTTTATTCCCGAAACGGGCAATACCGGCAGAATGGGTTTGTACCAAAATCAGTGGGTTCGCACAACAAACGGCCAATGGCTGGAATTGACCGAGGCCAAATTTACGGGTGATGCCACCGCACGCAAAAATTACCGCAAAGACTACGCAGGCGGGGTAGCCAATGGCTCTTTTTACCTCCGCAACTGCGGTTTTTTCAACGATTTTGTCCCCCTCGACGGCACATTTAAGAGAAATGCCGCATATAAAGCCCCGGACATTAACTTTTCAATGTTGCCGTAATCGTCTATTTTACAATCGATTAACTCTTACTTAGCCCAAACGTGCTGTAAGAGTTAATCGGCAGGTATGTTGAGTTTTGTATGTACCGCTTGAATGAAGGAAATATCAGGAATTTGATACAATATTAATAAGTCCTTATGCTCTAATTTATCCTATTCAAAATTTGTAGGGATGTCAAAGTTAGATTTAACTTTGTGAAATCTTTTTTCACTTCATTTTTAAATATAGATTTGTATAAATCAATGATATTTAATTATAGTATGTCTTTTAGGCTATGGTAGTTAACATATACAAACTAAACTATTAATGATTAAGACAGAATTAGTTAACCCTAATGTTACAAATTTAATTGAATCGCTCAGAGATATTGGATATTCTTTCGAGGTAGCGGTCGCGGATTTGATTGATAATAGTATAACTGCTAAAGCTAAATCTATTAAGATTTATACAGTTTCTAATCCAGAACCTATCTTTTGTATGCTCGATAACGGTATAGGTATGAGTGAAGTAGAGTTAGTGGAAGCGATGAGACTGGCATCTAAAAACCCTAATGATTTACGTGCTAAAGGTGAGTTGGGGAGATTTGGTTTAGGACTGAAGACTGCTTCATTTTCACAATGTAAGAGATTGACTGTCCTTTCGAAAAAGGGAGGAATCGTGTCGGCTCGACAATGGGATCTTGATTATATTACTCAACATAATAATTGGTTACTGATATCGCCAAATAACTTTCTAGACTTGCCTTTGGCAGATGAATTAAATAATTTGGAAAGTGGTACAATAGTATGCTGGGAGAATATTGATCGTATTCAAAAAAATAAATTTTCAGATATAGTAGATAGGTTAAGAAGGCATATATCGTTAGTATTTCATAGATTTTTAGAAGGTGAAGTAGGAATAAGACAAATTAAGATTACAGTTAATAATAATCCTGTTATTGCTTTTGACCCATTTAATTCGAAACACCCTGCTACACAAGAAATTGCGCCAGAGAAAATTATGGTTTATGGTTCTGCTATAACTGTACAACCATATATTCTTCCTCATCATTCTAAGATATCGCAACAGGAATATGAGTTATATGCAACAGAAGAGGGGTATATAAAATCTCAAGGGTTCTATGTATATCGAGAAAATCGTATCTTGATTTATGGAACCTGGTGGGGATTGCATAAATCCTTGGATGCGCATAAATTAGTAAGAATTAAAATAGATATACCTAATACAATAGATCAGTATTGGGGTATTGATATTAAAAAATCCCTTGCGAGGCCATCGGAGGATCTTAAAATCGATTTAAAAAGATTTATTAATCAAGTAACAGAAAAGGGGGCTAGGCCTTTTACTGGAAGAGCTAAAAAAATCGAAGATAAAACTTTCATTCAATTTTGGCAATTATTGCCACTTAATAATGATTTTCGATTTGCCCTGAATTTAGAGCATCCTTTATTTAAAAACTTAGAAAAAGGGCTATCAAAAGATTCAATTGAAAATTTGAGGTTTTATTTAAAAGGTATTGAGGCTTATCTGCCATTAGAAGCCATTCAATCGAAACTTCAGAAAAACCCTCATTCAATAAATCAAGAATCGGCACTTTCTGAGCAAAATATTATTGAATTAACAGAAAAGCTAAAATTGGCAGGTTTGCCGAAACAATATATTGAAGACCTACTAAGAACAGAAATATATTCTAATAGAAAAGAACTTTTGAAAAATGAAGACAAATAGCTACAAGGCGGTTAAAGATTATATTTTTGACAAGCTATGCAAGGTTATAGGTGCATTACCTATATCAAAAATTGAAGATGAAATTAATAAGGCTAAGACGGTTACATCTACAGTTGACCCTGAAATGCTGGCGACAATATTTTCCTTAGAATCAACTTTTCATGCTCTTAACGATGGGGATTGGAATAGAATTCAAAGAGAAATGGAAACGCATTTTGATGTAAAAATGCAAAATGGTATTCTTATACAAGGAGAAGAGCAACAGGAACGAGACAACGCATGGTGGTCAACAGTTGAAAAACAGAAGAAAGAGAATTATTACTGGGAACGTTATGAGAAATACCTCAGACTGTCTTTACCTCCAGAAGTCGTTAAAACAATTGATACTGATACCGATATTGTTATGAACAATATTGAAAATCCGTCAGTTGAAACGTTTTCAAGATATGGTATGGTAGTTGGTCATGTGCCGTCAGGAAAAACTGGCAATTACTCTGCTTTAATTTGTAAAGCGGCTGATGCTGGATATAAATTTTTAGTAGTTATTGCTGGTGGAATAAATAATCTTAGAAATCAAACTCAGCAACGTTTAAATGAATCATTTGTTGGGCAAACCAAAGGAGTTCAAGTTGGTTCTGGAAAAGGTAATACTGATAAAAAGTCTTTACCACTCAGTTTAACAACAATCGAGAACGACTTTAATAAACGAGATGCAGACAGGTTATCACAAGGACTTAATTTTGACAATATTAGTGTTCCAATATTACTAGTGATAAAGAAAAACACTAAAACCTTAGCAAGTATAATTGACTGGCTTGAAAAGCAATACAAAAATAAAGTATCAAGCCATGCAATGCTTGTAATTGATGATGAATCCGATTATGCTTCAATAAATACTAATGGTGAGGATGATCCAACTCAAATAAATAAAAAATTACGACAATTGTTAGGCTTATTTCAAAAGAGTGCATATGTAGCCTATACTGCAACTCCTTATGCAAATATTTTCATAGATCATGAAGCAAAAAATAAGGATATAGGTAAAGATTTATTCCCAAAAGATTTTATCTATGCATTAGATGCTCCAACGAATTATTTTGGAGCACGGAAAATATTTTTAGACCCTAATAAGACTTATTTAGTAGAAATTTCTGATTATACTACATCGCTTCCAACTGATCATAAAAAGCATTAAATTGTGCATTAGATAAAGTGCCTTCCAAAATAGTAGAAACTTTTATTGTAAACTTTGAATAATATAAGTTGAAGTTATTTAAATCCAAACCTATAAAACTTGTAACTTAAAATATTATGGAGCCCAAGGATAACAAACACGAAAATTATGAAATACTTAATCTAATTGGTTATGGATTGTCAAAATTTAATGATGATTTTATAAAGGAGTTTGGATTTAAAACTAAGATTTCATTTTATAAATATTGTGTCGCAAATAACATTTCTGAAACTGTTGGTACCATAAAAAATAGAATGGATTTGTTTGACCCTTTTTTTTCTAACAATGAAAGGAAGGGGTGGTGGCAAAAAGGCAATATTTATATTCATAGAAAGCACTTAATTGATAGCCTTTTTGGAGATGAAAACGTAAAGGGATATGCCAATATTGTAAAATTATATTTAAAAGAAAATTACAAAGTAAAAGAACTTTATATAGAGGTTACTCCAATTATAAAATCAAGGTTCAAAAAATTACAAGAAACTGGATTAGAGGCTGAGTTTTATTTTATGAATAATTTTAATTCAATTGAAACCTTTAAAAATGGTTTATTAGAAGATGCCAGATTATTTGGAGATGGGTATGATTTTCAAATTAATGTAAATAATAGCTTGTACTTAGCTGAAGTAAAAGGAATAAGAGCAAATAAGGGAAAGTTCAGAATGACTGAAAACGAGTTTAATAAGGCATTAGAATATAAAAATGATTATATTATTACCTTGGTTTTAAATTTGAATGACTCACCTACCTTTTTAACTATAGAAAATCCAGCATACAATTTAAAATTTAAAAGAGAAGAAAGGCTCTCAAAGCCAATTGTAGAGTATCATTTAATTAGTGATATATATTGAATTTAGAATCAAAATTTATTAAGTAACTGAGTGAAATTAAACGAGACTTTCCAAGTTTGTAATATATTGACTATCAAACTATTACACCTTAAACTTGGAAAGTCTATTTTGCGTAATTACTTATTGTAAAAAATATTTAAACAATTCAATCAAAAGCTATAGAGATAGTTTTGAAATATTTATTATTATGTGACAATTAACACTATAACAAGCCTAAAAAACGCATAGAGGAGGTAGGAACTTACGCAAAAGCGATGAGAAACAAGTCGATTTTTTCTCTGCAAAATTATGTCTCTAAAAATATGGATTATGTAATTGAGCGTTATAAATATATAAAGCAAGGGGAAAATTGGAAATCAATCCCCATAGAGTTAATGCAAAACTATGCAAATGTTAGTAATTGTCATAGTGGTATCTATAAAAGGTTAGATGCTTCAAAACCGTCAGTTGTGATTTCCAATTATCGAAAAAATATGCTGATACATCCTTTTCAGGATAGAGGTTTATCTGTTAGAGAAGCTGCGAGACTTCAGAGTTTTCCCGACGATTTTATCTTTAAAGGTACTTTAATGCAAATTCAGCAACAAATTGGCAATGCTGTACCTCCTCTTTTAGCTGAGGCTATTTTTAAGCAAATACTGTCATTTGAAAATGATTCTGTAATATCTTCATCAGCCTCCCAGCTCAGTTTACCATTCTGAATGTATTTGTAAAGTCTTCATAAATGTTAGTTAGGTTACAAATGTGTAAGTGTCCTGAAAAAACGCGCAGTTTAAAATTAGAGAAAACTTATTAATTTTAAATTGTCTCATTTTTAGGGACAATTTTAACATTTACATAAGCACTACAGTTATATAAATACACTTCAACCAACACTACTAAAAATTCGTATGAAAAAAACCACTACTTTACTCTTTCTCTGTTCTTTTCTTGCTTTTAAAAGCCACGCCCAACAGGTAGTCATGCGCGACCCGGCGATTGCCGCGATGATTGCTGAAATATCTCCCGATAGTTTGCGCAGTCACATTGATAAACTGGTGAGCTTTGGTACACGCCATACCATGAGCACCGTCACCGACCCCAAACGCGGTATTGGTGCCTCAAGACAGTGGGTGCTCAGTCGTTTTAATGAATTTGCCAAACAATCCGGCGGACGCATGACCGCAACCATCGACACATGGACGCTTCAACCCGACGGGCGACGTGTGGACGTAGCGCAGGAAATCGGCAACGTCATGGCTACTCTCAAAGGTACCGACCCCAACGACGACCGTATTTTTATGGTGAGTGGTCACATCGACAGTCGCGTAACCGACGTCAATAACCGCGAATCCAACGCTCCGGGCGCCAACGACGACGGGAGTGGAACGGCAGCGGTCATTGAATTGGCCCGCGTTATGAGCAAACATTCTTTTCCCGCCACCATTATTTTCGTTACCGTCAGCGGGGAAGAGCAGGGTTTATTGGGAGCCAATCACTTGGCCGAAAGGGCCGTTACTGAAAAGTGGAACCTCGAAGCCTTACTCAATAACGACATTATGGGTTCTAACCACAGCCCCGATACACGAATTATTGATAACACCAAGATACGCGTGTTCAGCGAAGGGCTTTCCGGATTTGAAACCGACAAACGCGCTGCGGGTGTTCGCCAATACGGAGCAGAAAACGACGGAAAAGCCCGTACATTAGCGCGTTACGTAAAAGAAATAGGAGAACGGTACGTGGACAATCTGGAGATAAAACTCATCTATCGCAACGACCGCTACCTGCGCGGCGGCGACCATACGCCGTTCGTCAATCGTGATTTTGCGGCGGTACGGATTACGGAAATGAACGAAAATTTTAACAATCAACACCAAGATTTACGTACCGAAAAAGGCGTAGAATACGGAGATTACGCCAAAAACATGGATTTTGAATACTTGCGCAAAAATACCTGCGTCAATTTAGCTTCGTTGGCCAACTTAGCCAAAGCCCCCGCTATGCCGCAAAATGTAACGCTTGAAGCTCGCAATTTAACCAATACGACCTCGCTTTTTTGGCAGGCTCCTAAAGCCGGCAAGGTGAAAGGCTACTATGTTTTGATGCGCGAAACCAACTGGCCTTTCTGGCAAAAGAAATTTTTCACAGATAAAAACGGCCTGACTTTACCTTATTCTAAAGACAACTATTTCTTTGCCGTACAGACAGTGGGAGAAGATGGGCACGAAAGCCTTCCCGTATTGCCGCGTCCCAGTATGCGATAGTATAGGAAAACGGAAAAATGGAGGACGGAGAAAGGATTTCCTGAAATCGGTTCTTTCATTTCCGTTCTCCTTGTTCCGTTTCTCCCTATTCCATTTTTTGTAAATCCTTTTTCCAACTATTTATAACTCTCTCAAACACAAATGAAAAAGACCACCCTTTTATCTTTTCTGTTCAGTTTAATCGTAGTAGGCGCTTGGGCGCAGGCATTCAGACCTGTTGACAAAAGTCCCATGGATGTCGCCTATTTTCCTGACCATTTTGCCCATGACCGCAAAGACGGTGAAAAAGCCATGGTACGCGTCATTTACAGCCGTCCTTCCAAAAATGGCCGTGGCGTGTTTGGAACTCTCGTTCCTTACGGCAAAGTATGGCGCACGGGAGCCAACGAAAACACCGAAATCAAATTCTATCAGGATGCCACCATTCAGGGCAAAAAAGTAAAAGCAGGCACGTATTCACTCTTTTCCATTCCCGGAGAAACCGAATGGACCATCATCCTAAACAGCGATTTGGACTATTGGGGAGCCTTTAAATACAAAGAAGCAAACGACGTGGTGCGTTTTACCGCCCCATCAAAGAAATCGACCGAGGCACCGCTTGAGAATTTCTCCATCAATTTCCCCAAAGGCAACGCCGCCGTTATGCGTTTGGGCTGGGACGATACCATTGTGGAAGTACCTATAACTTTCTAAGTTTAATACTGCGGTACCAAACCGTACTGCCCCAATCCTGCAATCCAATCAAACCGGTAAAAGCGCCCTGAACAATCGGGGCGTTTTTTAATCCACTCCCCGCCACTCGCTGCTTCCAATCGGCACTTGAGAGGTCATGTTCCTGTACCACAAAACCGTTTAGAGAAACCGTCAGTTTTTGTTTACGAACCACAAAATGTACTTGGTTCCACTCTCCAACGGGATTTACTTCGCGAATACGAGCATTGGCAACGCCAAAGAAATCGCCCGCACGGTGTTTATTTTCGGCAGCACCTTCGTAGATTTTATCATCTAGGACTTGCAACTCCAATCCCGTATCGTGCATATTTTTATACTGAGCCGCTTCTTTCACAAAAAAGAAAATCCCGCTGTTCGCCAGCGGACTCACTTTCCATTCCGCCTTAAATTCAAAATCGCCCGTAATCGGCTCATTATTCACAATATCGCCGCCATTGAGCGCTTTATTTCCTGCCCGATTGGGTACATTGAGTTTTAGAGCCCCCTCTTCCACCAACCAAGCCGAGCCAATTCCTTTGGCTCCGTAGCTACGCCAACCTGTCACGTCTTTGCCATTAAAAAGCAACTTCCACCCTTCTTTCTTTTCCCGGACAGAAAGGGTATTGGGAGTTTGTGCATTTGCCAAAGAGATAGATACTAAGAAGGCGGCAAGGATTTTTTTCATACAAACTGTTTTTTTTAGATGCTAACGTATAGAAGTAATTCATTCTTTGGTTTTACTTCTATGATGAAAAACTACCGGTCGTCTCGTATTTCTTACGACCTTTGCAGCGTTGTTTAAAATCCAATTTTACCCTCCAAATCATTTATGTTTTCTGTCCAACAGCTACGCACTTTTACCCAACATATATTCCAAAGTATCGGCTTCTCTGAAGCTGACGCCACTTTAGCCTCCACCGTTTTGATTTCTGCCGATTTACGCGGCGTGGACTCCCACGGCATTGCCCGATTGGCCGGCTACGTGCGCCTTTTTGACCACGGACGGCTTAATCCAACTCCCAATATTCGCATTGTTCACGAGTCTCCCAGTACGGCTGTGGTGGATGGTGACGCAGGTGTGGGTTTGGTGGTAGGGCCTAAAACGATGCAAATTGTCATTGAAAAGGCAAAAAATGTAGGTTCAGGCTGGGTATCTGTGCAAAACTCCAATCACTTTGGCATTGCGGGTTATCATGCGATGTTGGCCTTAGAACACGATATGATTGGAATGGCCATGACCAATGCCGCGCCATTGGTGGCTCCTACTTTTTCGTTGGAAAAAATGCTGGGAACCAACCCGATTGCGGTAGCTGTACCAGCCAACGAAGAGCCCGCTTTTGTAGCCGATTTTGCCAGTACGGCCGCTGCTTATGGCAAATTTGAAATTCTTCAACGTAAAAATCAACCTGCTCCGCTCGGTTGGGCACAGGACGCTAACGGCCAGGTAACGACCGATTCTAACCCCATCAAAAACGGCGGCGCGCTGTTACCGCTTGGCTCTGATCGCGAGCATGGCAGTCACAAAGGCTATGGTTTGGGTTCTATTGTTGACATTTTTTCGGGCGTTTTATCGGGAGCCAATTACGGCCCGTGGGTACCGCCTTTCGCAACGGCGGGTTTCATGGCAGCTGCGGAAGGGGTAGGTAAAGGCACAGGACATTTCTTTGGAGCCATGCGCATTGACGGTTTCCGTCCTGCCGATGAATTTAAAGCCCACATGGACAATTGGATACGACGTTTCCGTTCAGCACAGGCCGTGGAGGGAAAGCAGGTACTTATCCCAGGCGACCCAGAACGGGAACTCGAAGCCATACGGATGCAGGAAGGAATTGATTTACTTCCTCCGGTGGTGGATTCGTTGGAAGTATTGGGGAAACGATTTGGAATTCAGCTATAATCACAAAAACACATGAAATTTTTTTTCCCTGCAATTGCTTTCTTGTCTATTTCCTTTTTTCAATCCTTTGGACAGGCCAACAACTACTTTCCTCAATTGACTAAAATCAAAATTGACGGCGGAATGAATCCGGCAGTGTTTGGTTACACTAAAAGTGAAGTAAAGTTGATTCGGAAAAAGGGCACGCAATTACCTAAAAACGATCCCTGGTATTGCCCTGATCCCGATGCGCCCTGTTACGAGAAATTGGCTTCTTTCAAAAACCCGCTGTTCAAAGATTCTCTTTACGTCCTTTTTTCACACGGCCCCAGCGAAGACCCAAGTTTCAGCATTTCCACCAAAGCAGGAAAAGTGCTGGGTGACGTAAACGGTCTGGAATTGTACCTGACCAACACCAGTACTTTTTACGTCAATGGGCACACCAATAATCTATTCAACAAAAGGAGAAAATTTCAAATCAAAAGCGATACCATTGCGGAGGTGGCTCAACCTTTCTATTACGTTGGTTTGCAATCCGTTACCTTGAAAGATGTTGTTTTATACAAAGACAAAACCAGCACAGAAGTCGTAGCTTCCTTACCCAAGGGGTATAAAGTTGAAGTAATTTTAACAGACTACGGCAAACCCGATTTTGAGTTGGAAGATCATTTTTTAGTGCGCTCTGACTATGGATTAATGGGCTGGGTACGAATCAATAAAGAAGAATCTTGGGATAAAATCATCAAAGGACTCTTCTTTGCGGGTGACTGATTATTTCTTTTGTTTTTGTGGATACAGGTCAGGTCAGACGATATCAGACTGCCTGACGGTCTGACTATCGTCTGACCTGACCTGTCCACTACCTAATGAATTAATTAGAATCCATAAAAACCTAAGAACCTCTTTTAATTATTGTCCCACAAACGCCAGCTGTGTGCTCTTGGGATTGACCGCCAAACGCGTAATTTGTTTAATTCCCAAGCCGCTCCAATCGGCCAACAACTGCCAATCGGTATCCGATTTCGGATTCCATTTGTACAATTTAGCTCCCTGCGCCATCAACAGCGTGCCATCCGTTATCCAAGCGCAATCTTCGCTTCCCGCAGGGGTTTGAATGAGTTTTTTGGCTTGTAAAGTACTCATATCCAACGCCTCCACCTGCCATTCGTTCGCGGATAACTTATGCACAAAACTCACCGCTTTTTGCGAAGGAATGCGCAGCAATGAGCGACCCACGTTGGTTGTGATGGTTTGCCCTTGGTCGGTGGAGATCCGAGCGAGCTGTAGGGTATTAGGTTGCCCTAATACAAACAACACCAATGAATCAGCGCCATACCAGCAATGATACCCAACGGGTTTTATGCTTGGTAAAACAAGTTTCGGATTTTGACCCGTCGCCAGATCAAACTGCCACAGCCGTTGGGTTCCGTCAGGCTCTACCCGAATCACTGAGAAGTGCTTACCATCGGGCATCACCGTTGCCGAATATTCACTTTCGGTGGTTTTTGTTAACGTTGTGTTTGTTTTCCTACCTAAATCGTACGTCCAAATATCGGTTTGTCCGTTTGCCTGTTGGGTATAAAGCAGTTTCTTTCCGTCTTGTGTAAACGACGGCTGATTGTCATAGCCTGCCCTTTTGGTGATATTGGAAGGTTTTCCAACGGAGATATTACCTGCGTTTACTTTCAAATCGGTCAGGTAAATTTCGGTATCAGGGACTGTTGGCGTAAAGGCTTCCAGAACCCGTTTGACAATCCCGTCCAAAGCATTGTTTTCAATCCACCGAACGACCATCACCAACTCATGGTCGGGATCTACGTAGACAATATTAGTCCCGTTTCCTACGTGGTAGTACACATTGGCGGGTGCGCTCGGAAGCGGTTTTTTATCAGTATTCAGGAACCAATTCATGTAGCCGTACGTCGGTTGCGCAGTTGTGGGTGTGGTAGCCTGTTTCACCCACTGTTCCGACAACAATTGCTTGCCGTTCCAATTACCCCTTTGCAAGGTCAATAATCCAAAACGAGCCATATCAAACGCATTGATAAACATTCCTCCGCCCCAATGTCCTCCGCCGCTTACCGATTGCATGGGTTGTCCGTCCAACACAATCCACGCATTGCGATAGCCTGTCCAACGCCACGTAGTTGAGGCACCGATGGGATCCATGATATTTTCTTTCAATACCTGCGGCAACGGCTTACGCCACACACTCGTTGCTGCCAAAGCGAGAGCATTGACCCGCACGTCATTGTACTCATACACGCTGCCGGGGGCATTACGGGGACGCGTGAGCCACGTAGCGGCATCTTTATCGGGACGGTCGGCCCATTCGGGTTTTCCCCAAAGTGTGCCTTCCCAATCGGAGGTTTGACGCAACATATTATCCCACGTAATGCGGCGATTATGCGGGGTGTCAAAGAGATTTAACAATTCCGGTTTTCCAAAATCATCCGCGGGACGCTGAACGGGTTGCCCGTACAACTCAATTGGCGGCACATACGAAGCCACTGTATCGTTTACACTCCGAATCAGCCCTTTGTCCACGGCCAAACCCACTACGCTCGAAAGAAAACTTTTGGTAACACTGTGGGTAATGTCGCAACGCGAAGGCTCGCCCCACTTTGCCACGATGTATCCTTTGTAAATGATGATGCCCGTTTGGTCACCCCTATCGGCAAAAGGACCAATGGCACTTCCGAAAGGCTCCTTTCCAAAACTTTGATAATGCGACTGTTCCATACTCCGAGGGTTCTTGGACTCCCCCGCCTTCGCAAAAGCAATCGCTTCCTGAATTTTGGCAGGGTTCAATCCCATTTCAGCAGGCGTTTTTTCTGCCCAAGTATGAGCCGGAGGAAAATAAGGAGCAGGTTGTTTTTGACTAAAGGCAGGTAAAAAGGCAACGGATACTATACAAATGGTAAAGACAGAACGGGTAAAGAAGCGCATGTTGAACGTTTGTTAATGAAGCACTAAAACTACGTTTTTTTGGTTTCTCTGCCTACTTTTTACCTAATTTACCATTGCGATTTAGGAAGAATAGCTTTTAAAACTTTAAAGACTATGGAACAATACACCAATGCGTATTACGATAATTACCATACCGCTACCACAGAGGCTGAACGCTCAAGAATCAAAGCTGAATTTGAGGCTGTTTTTGCAGTGCTTACTGAAAACCAAAGGCGGGAAGTAAAGGCGATATTGATGAAACGAATTGACGAACGCATGGCAAAACTTGCCCCACTTGATGAAGCCATCAAAAGATTTAACGACTACCTCAAGCAAAGGGATAAGCAAGTCGAAACAGTAGTAAAAATGCAAAAGGCGGCCTAACCTTTTTGGAGCTATTTACTGAATATCACTTATTTCAAAGCCAACAGGCAAGTATTGATTTGAACCATTAGACGAAGCCTGCTTGGTAGTATTTAAACGCTATTCCAGAACATTCAAGAAATCGCCGGGCAAAGATTCGGGAAGATTTCGCAAAGTTGCCTTCTACCGATTCGGGGAAATATGCCCTTGATGTATCAGAGCTACTTCGTGAGAATTTAGGGTGTAATATAAAATGTTTTCAACAAGGGGCTATACACCTGAATATTCACGGTGCCGAAGATTGAAAAATTTACGCAAAACGATTGCAAAATGAATAGCTGCGCTATACTAATTAATCAAATAGTGAGACTTGAATTGATCTTTTGCTTATGGTAACTGCTTTGCCGGTATACGTAGCTATAGGCTCTTTAAATTCCATAAACCTAAAAGATACCTTACCTGCCTTAAAAAGGGTTTCGTATAGTGGCTTACATCTTTTATCGGCAGTCACAAAGTAGTCCGCACCCTCGACATGGGCTTGAGCAAATAGTTTTACGTCGTTGTTAATAATCACCTTTTCTTCGTCAAATATTCGCAGATTCAGATTTGAAGTGCAATTATCCAGCCGTTACTTGTTAGTGACTGCTGATGAAAGAGCCAACTGTTGTGAATAATAAACCATAGTTTTGTGGTGTCGAATCATAAAACAA
>NZ_JAIXST010000050.1 GCF_027484545.1 Runella sp.
AGGTGTTCTGTTGTAGCTCCTTTAACAACATTAATTGTTCTTTTTCTAAGATTAATTCCATACCATACTAACGAAATCATACTCCCACTTTATTGCAAACCTAATTTAGTTCAGTATAACCGGTTGACGCTTCTTTTAGTACCCAAGCCATAATCCCTTCTTTCAGCGCAAACGTTGAGCAGCGAATTTGTCTAATATTCAGACTTTTCAGTACATGAGCAATTAGTACAGCGGCAGGCACAATCATATCTACCCGAAGTTCAATCATACCGGGAATCGTCATCCGTTCGTCGTGATTGAGAGAAGTGAAAAGTTCGTAGGCACGATAAAATTCTTCCAAAGGATAGTTAAAATCGGTTTTCTCAGGGTCGGGTAAATGACCGAGTCGGTGCATATAATCCATATCTACCAACGTATCAAATGAACCCGATGAACCGACGAGGGTTTGCGGTGCGTATTGGTGAGCCGCATTGACAAGTGGCAGTAACTGTTCCTGAAAGTAATTATTCATTCGTTGAATAGCCGAAGAAGAAATAGGGTCGGTATGAAGAAATTTTTCCAGTAATCGCTGCCCGCCGATTTCAAAACTTTGCTTCCAAAAAATACGGGTAGCGTGGCAAATGATAAATTCAACGCTTCCGCCGCCAATATCCATGATAAGCGAAGGGACCGTCCCCAAATTCAAGGCCCGACGCACTCCTTCATAAATCAGTTCGGCTTCGCGGTCTCCTGAAATAATTTCTATTACAATTCCCATCTCCTTTTCAATCGTTTTGCAAAACTCCGTTCCGTTTTTGGCATTTCTTATAGCACTGGTACCGAGTGCTATACTATTTTCCAAAGGAACCCTTTGTTCATCTATTTGCTGACGAAAGAAGTGAAGGACTTTTAAGGCGCGTTCAATGGCTTCTTCCGTAATAATTCCCTGATTAATCCCTGCCATAGCGATTTTGGCAGGGATTTGTTCTTTCACCAACGTGCGAATTGTATCGCTTTGTTTTTCAATAATTAACAAATGAAATGTATTGCTCCCGAGGTCAATAATGGCGTATCTACTGTTTATTGGCTTTTGCATGAAAGGCGGAAATGAATAAGCTGAAAGAAAAGTGCAAATAAAGTTGATTTTTTAAAAGCAGACCGTTATTTTTGCAGTCCGTTTTGTAAAAAAGATAAAAACACTAAAAAAATATGCTGCTCATCCAGATTAAAGAAAACGAATCAATTGACAAGGCGCTAAAGCGTTTCAAGAAAAAATTTGAAAAAACCGGAGTTTTAAAAGAATTGCGTTCGCGTTCGGCTTTTGAGAAAAAATCAGTGAAACGTCGTCAACAAGTGATTCATGCATCTTACGTACAGAAGATGCGCGAGAACGACGTAATTTAAGACGACTTCCCTTTCAAGATATATTTTAAGGCACTGCAATTCGTTGCAGTGCCTTTTTCTGCTTCTAAACAGCGGCCTGTCGAAAGGGCTTTGCATCTATCTTTTCCCATACCTTGCCCGTGACATAAGGGTCGTTTTGAAGCCATTGATTCATTTGGTCTTCTTCTTCGAAATCAACGACCATCATGGAGCCAATCATCTTTCCTTCGGGACTTAACAGTGCGCCACCCATTACAAAGTTACCGTTGGCTTTCAGTACTTTGGCACCCTCCAAATGGTTGGCACGAACCGACATTCTACGCTCCAACGCATCAGCGTCGGTATAATCGTAAGCATGAATCACAAATAACATAAATTGAAGTGTAAAGGTTAAAGTAAATGAAAGTGTAAAGGTAAGAAGCGAAAATTGAACCGCTTGCTTTTTTAATGCCCTTGTCTTCACGGACAAGCTACGTAGTTCAAATAAAAAAGGTTAGAAAATAAGGTTTTACCCGTTACTTTCTAACCTTTACTTATGGAATGCTATTCTTTATTTTGCCTCTTCAGAAGCTTCTTCTTTCACTTCTACCTTGGCTGGTTTTGCCTCTTCTTTGGATGCACCGTTGGTGTTGTTCATAAACTCCTGATAAGCCGTTTCTCTTTCAAAAGGTCTTTTGCCAATCAAGCGTTCCAAATCACTTTGGAATAGAATTTCTTTCAACAACAACTCTTTTGCGATTACTTCCAGAGCTTCTTTATGTTTAGAAAGCAATTCTACACAACGAACGTAGGCCAGCTCAATGATTTTCCGTACTTCTTCGTCAATCATTCGAGCCGTTTCTTCCGAGTAAGGCTTATTGAAAGAATATTCCGATTGTTTGGAGTCGTAGTACGACATGTTTCCAATCTTATCGTTCATACCGTACACGGTTACCATACTGTGGGCCAATTTGGTCACTCGTTCCAAATCACTCAAGGCACCAGTAGAGACTTTACCAAAAACAACGTCTTCTGCCGCACGTCCTCCTAAAGTCATGCACATTTCGTCCAAGAGCTGCTCAGAACGGTACAGATACTGCTCACGGGGGAGATACTGGGCATAGCCTAAAGCGGTCATTCCACGCGGTACAATTGTAACTTTTACCAATGGATCGGCGTGTTCCAAAAACCAACCGGCTACTGCGTGACCTGCCTCGTGGTAGGCTACAATTTTCTTCTCATCCGGAGAAATAATCTTATTTTTCTTTTCCAAACCACCAATTACACGGTCCATTGCATCTTGGAAGTCCTGCATGGTTACTTCCTCACGGTCACGGCGAGCAGCAATAAGAGCTGCTTCATTACAAACGTTGGCAATTTCAGCACCGGCAAAACCGGGGGTCTGAGCGGCGAGCTTTTTCGGGTCAACGTCAGTACCTAATTTAATAGGTTTCAAGTGCACTTTAAAAATGGCTTCACGGCCTATAATATCCGGTTTGTCCACTGAAATCTGACGGTCAAAACGACCCGGGCGGAGTAAGGCTGAATCCAATACATCGGGGCGGTTGGTAGCTGCCATGATGATAATTCCTGAATCAGTAGCAAAACCGTCCATTTCTACCAGCAAGGAGTTCAGCGTATTTTCTCGCTCGTCGTTAGCTCCGGGCATTCCGCTGCGTCCACGTGAACGACCAACGGCGTCAATTTCGTCAATGAATATAATACAAGGTGCTTTTTCTTTGGCTTGCTTAAATAAATCACGTACCCGAGCAGCACCTACCCCTACAAACATTTCAACAAAGTCTGAACCAGAAAGGGAGAAAAACGGCACACCCGCTTCACCTGCTACCGCTTTGGCAATAAGAGTTTTGCCCGTACCTGGAGGGCCTACCAATAGAGCGCCTTTCGGAATTTTTGCGCCTAATTTGGTGAATTTGGTCGGGCTTTTGAGATAATCAACGATTTCCATGATTTCCTCTTTGGCCTCTTCCAAACCGGCTACATCGCTAAAAGTAATTTTGACTTTATTTTCGGCATCAAACAGCGTAGCCTTTGAGCGACCTATGTTGAAGATTTGACCTCCGGGGCCACCACCACCGGTCATCCTGCCCAACAGGAAGTACATAGCTAAAATCATAATGATTAAAAAGCCCCACGTACTCAGGAAGCCTGTCCAGTCACTACGGCGATCAAAATCATAATCTATCGAATCGCTGTCAGGTTTAAGTTTCTGGAAATCATCTAAAAACTTATCGGCAGAAGTAATCTCAAACTGAAATTGGGCTCCGGCGTTGCCAAAATAAGGCTTGTCAGCAAACAGTGCGCGGTACTTAGGGTCTTCCAATGCTTTTGCGGTTAGCGTAACCTCTACAAATTCATTGTTGACGATAACTATATTTTGCACCTCATGTGCCTGCACCATTTTCTCAAATTTCTTTTGGGTAATGGGTCGTACTGCCGTATTACGACTAAAAAAAGTGATTCCCAAAATTGCTAATACCAACGCCGCGATGATCCACCCTTGGTAGCCGGTACGGCGTGGATTTCGGTTGTTGGAATTAAGCGGATTTCCATTGTTTTCGGACATGATTATTTTTCAATTTAATTATTGGATTCTGTGGTCATCGGTTAAAATCTGTATCCAATGCTTGGGTGGTTGTATCAGCATCTGTTTATTGAAAAACAAAACCAATTAATACCCGGGCCGATAACAGAACCAACACTATTTTTTTGGGTAATGTTCAATCAGGCAAATTCTTCCTCGACATAAGTCAATTTGGCATCTCCCCAGAGTTGTTCGAGTCCGTAGTATTCGCGGCGGTCTTTCTTGAAAACGTGGACTACAACGTCTACATAGTCAATTAAAATCCATTCTTTGGCTTCTTTCCCTTCGCGTTGCCATGGGTGTTCGGAGATAAGCTTGTACACTTCGGCCTCCACGGAGTCGGCAATGGCGTCGATTTGGGTATCGGAGTTACCTGTACAGATGACGAAGAAATCGGTAATTGCGTTTTTTATTTCGCGCAGGTCCATTACTACCACATCCATTGCCTTTTTTTCCTGCATTCCTTTTACTACTAATTGGCACAGTTGTTCTGAAGATATAGCGATTGATTTGCGTTGTTTCATGCGTAAGTTTTAAATTGCATCCTTAAAATTAAGAAATATTGTACAAAAGTAAGTCCGGAACCCTTTTTATTGGGAAAAAACTGATTTATCTGCCAACTTGTCAGTCCACTAACGACGAAGCGGCTGATTTGTTGCGTCTTGGCAAAGGCCTGGAAGGCACAGTTGTCATAACTGACTATCAGTCCGCAGGACGAGGACAACGAGGCAATCAATGGTTGGCACAGGCAGGCGAAAACTTTACTCTGTCGCTTATTCTGCGTCCGAATTTTCTTACAGCTGTCCAACAATTCCATCTCAATATAGCTGTTTCCGTTGGAATATACGAATTTTTTGCCTCATTTTTGAATGAACACCTGAAAATAAAATGGCCGAATGATCTTTTTTTCGGTGACCAAAAATTGGGAGGTGTTTTGATTGAAAATACCATTCAACGAGGTCGAATAGAGAGTTCAGTAATCGGAATGGGTTTGAATATCAATCAGATGGAGTTTGAGCATCCGCGAGCTACTTCATTGAGGAGGCTAATGTCAAAGACTTTTTCATTGGAAGAACTGTTGCCAGACTTATTGGCTTTGCTCGAAAAAAATTATCTTTTGCTTCGTAACGGACATTATGGACTGCTTAAAACCCGTTATTTACAAAATCTTTTTCGTTATCAGGAAAAATATGTTTTTGCCCGCAACGATGTACCTTTTGAGGGAATGATTATAGGAGTATCAGAAGCGGGACTTTTGGCAGTACAAATTGAAAATCGTTTAGAATATTTTGATTTTAAGGAAATTAGTTATGGATTTTGAATTAGAAGTCAGAAGTCAGAAATCAGTAGTGAAAAGTTGGGACTTAGAGGTAAGAAGTCGGAGGTATGAAGTCGGGAGTCAGATTCTACTGCCTGCCGTGCGATGGGTCGCTGCCTACTATAAACAGCTAACAGTAAACCGTAAACCACAAACTGTTTACTTTCTCCTGTTTACTTTCTCCTGTCTCCTGTTTACAGCCTGCTCTTCAACTGAACCCGATTATTTCCCCAAACCCAAAGGGTATCCGCGTATGGATTTGCCACCTCAGGAATACCAAACTATGAAAGATGTGCATCCATATTCATTTGAATATTCAAAAAGTGCCGTGCTTTTGCCTGATACGTTCAGCAAATCGGAACCCCATTGGATTTTTGTGGCGTATCCTTCCTTAAAAGCCAGTATTCAATTGACTTATAAGCCTGTACAGAATAATCCACAACGCCTTTCGGGGTTTATTAATGATGCCTACAAATTAGCGGGAAAACATCAGGTTCGGGCCACGGGGATTCGTGAACAGGTAATTAAAACCAAGTCTGGACGGACGGTGGTATTATTTGAGTTAGCGGGCGATGTTCCCAGTTATATTCAGTTTTTTACGACCGATACTACTACCCATTATCTGCGGGGAGCACTTTATTTTACAGTAGCCGATAAGCAGGACTCACTTCAGCCTGCCATCAATTACCTCAGAAAGGATGTAATGCACATGCTAAATACTCTGAAATGGAAGAAATAAGCCTCGGTTAACGTTTTAACTAAGGTTAAAAAATGTGTTAAAATAGCTTCGTCAGCAAGCTGTAACCCATGAGTTTGTCTTTGCGGTAAGTCTCTGTTTTAATATCCCAAAGTACTTCGGGCACACGGTAGCTAACCGTCTGAAAATCAAAAGAAAGGTTGATGACAGTCTTATTGCTGATGGTCATATCAGACGTCACTTTGTAGACATTAAAGGTGCCTGCGGGTACGGTCAGACTTTCCTGCCCCACTACTTTGCGGCTTTTTAGCGTCATTCCATAGGATATGTTCATGCCGCCGCCCATGGTGCCCTGACCATTCAGGGATGCATCTTTGAGCGTGGAACCCACCGTATAAATATCGCTGTAAATGAGGTCATTGGAAGTAAACGTCATTTGGGCATCTTTGAGCATAGGATTTTCCTGGCTTGCCATCATTGCCGTCATATCTATCATCAGTTCGTTGCCTTTGCAGCGGCATTGGTAGCTATTGGTCATTTGAGGTTTGTCTTTTGCATCAAAGGATTGTAGTTCCATTTTCATAACGGTGGCTCCGTTGTCGTTGGTTACTTCTTTGATGGTATATAAAATCTTACCAGTTGGTTTGTCTTTGGCGTTGTAATTGGTCATTTCAAAGCCCATTCCTGATTTGACGTTGACACCCATACACTTTTGAGCTTGGATGTAGGTACTCAAAAGTGAGAGTACGAATAAAAAGGAAATAAACCGTTTCATAGAAGAGTAAAATTTAGAGTAAGCGAAAAAAATCAACAATTAATATACGAGTAAAATCATGCTCATCATCCCGACCAGCATGATAATTTTACATAAACTACTTAACGCTCCAAATTCCCGTTTGGTATCAGCATAAACTAAACGATATACCAACCAACTAATCAACCCTAATAGTGCGAAAAAAAGCCAAGCCAATTGAGGGTTTTGTAGCCAGTGAGCTGCTAAAAATAAAGCTGGAATAAACAGCATAATCAATGCGTACAAAAATAATTTAGTACGGGGAATTCCCCACACAATGGGTAATGTACGACAACCGTGAGAGGCGTCGCCGCGTACATCTTCCATGTCTTTGATGATTTCTCGAATGAGCGAAATGCCAAAAGCAAACAAGGCATATAAACTTACCAATTCACGATTTTGAGGAAAATAAACGGCTAAAATAATAAGTGATAATGCTGTCAGTAGCGAAACGATAACATTACCAACAAAAGGCCTTTTTTTGAAAAATGAAGCATACAGCCACAGTAAAGTAACCGATAAAACGCTCACCAGAAATACCCATTTGCTCACATAAAGCCCAATGACACAGCCCAAAACATTAAAAACTTGGTGGGTGGTCATGGCGACACGGCGCTTGAGATACCTGCCGATAATGACGCGGTCAGGTTTGTTAATGAGGTCAATTTTTACATCAAAGTAATCATTGATAACATATCCCGCCGCCGCGATAAGTACGGTAGAGAGGGTAATTAAAAAAAGGGTGTTTTCTCCTAAAATTAACTTCCATTCGCTGACAGGGCCTATCAAAAAAATCCGTGTCATATATTGCGTTAAGGCAATCATGAGCAGGTTAGGCCAGCGGATGAGTCGCAAAAATCCTAAGACAATGTCTGGTATGGTAAGGCGTCGTTTCAATACAATGAGTTTGTTTGGGATAGACCTAAGTTATATGCAAAGCAAAGGATATTTTGGTTGCGTTTCGGGAGTTCACAAAATCTTTACACACAATACGGAGAAAAAGTAGGATTTTTTTTGTTGTCATTGAAAATCTGTCCATTTAACTCTCCATTTGCGAATGAAAATAGGTATTGTTTGTTATCCTACGTTTGGTGGTAGTGGCGTTGTCGCTACTGAATTGGGCAAAGCCCTCGCCGCCGTTGGCCATAAAGTACACTTTATCACTTACTCTCAGCCCACTCGTTTGGATTTTTTCAGCGATAATATTTATTACCACGAAGTTCATATTCCTAATTATCCACTATTTCAATATGCCCCTTACGAATCGGCCCTGTCGAGTTCGATGGTCAATGTGGTTAAAAATGAAAAATTAGACTTACTTCATGTCCATTACGCCATTCCGCACGCGTCAGCCGCTTATCTGGCCAAACAAATTTTACAATCGCAGGGAATTCATATTCCGATTATAACTACTCTTCACGGTACAGATATTACGTTGGTTGGCAAAGACCGTTCGTACGAACCGGTCATTACTTTCAGTATCAATCAGTCGGACGGTGTAACTTCCGTATCGGAGTTTCTGAAAAAAGCGACATATGATTATTTCCCAATAGCGAAAGAAATTGAGGTGATTCCGAATTTCATAGATTTAAGCCGTTTCAAGAAACAAAAGAAAGACCATTTCAAACTGGCGATTTGTCCCAATGGAGAAAAATTACTCGTTCATACTTCCAATTTCCGTAAAGTAAAACGTATTCAAGATATTGTTTTGATGTTCAACAAAGTCAAAAATCTCATTCCGAGCAAACTTTTGTTGGTAGGAGATGGCCCGGAGCGCAACGAAATCGAAAATATGTGCCGCGATTTGGATTTGATGCAGTGTGTTCGTTTTTTGGGTAACTTGGACGCGATTGAAGAAGTATTGTCGGTAGCAGATTTGTTTGTCATGCCTTCCGAGACCGAAAGTTTTGGATTGGCGGCTTTGGAAGCGATGGCCTGCGAAGTTCCGCTGATTACCTCCAACGCCGGCGGTTTGCCTGAATTGAATATTCAAGGCGTTACCGGTTTTATGAGTAATGTAGGTGATATTGATGACATGGTAAAAAATGCCGTATATATTCTTCAGGATGAAAATCTGTCGCGTTTCAAAGAAAACGCATTGGCAAGAGCGAAGGAATTTGATTTAGCCAATATTTTACCGCAGTACGAGTCTTTTTACGAACGCGTTGTCGCCGAAAGTCAGGAATCTTTGGAAAGAGAGCTGAAAGTGGTAGGATAAAGAGTTAAAAACAAACTGAAAACGATGAGAAAAATTTTATATTCGATAGCGCTGATTGCCCTTTCCCTTTCTTCCTGTACCCATTATTTTATCAGTAAACCCGGCACCTTGCGACTCGTAACGGTAAGTGATACCGTTTCTGCACCCGTAAGTGCCCTTTCCCAACAGATTGCTTCCTATCTCAAACCGTATCGTGACAGCCTGGATGCTCAGATGAATACTGTGCTGGTAAAGTCGCCGCGTAGGTTAAGCAAAGGAATACCCGAGTCGGAATTAGGGAATTTGATGGCGGATATTATGCGGGAAATGGGTCAGGAACGTTACGGTAAACCCGTGGACGTAGCGATTACTAATAACGGCGGAATTCGGACAGATTTTCCTGCCGGGAATATCACAATGGGCAACGTATTTGAAGTGATGCCTTTTGATAATGAGCTGGTAGCCATTACCCTTTCGGGAGAAACTATGAAAAAAGTCATCGATTATTTGGCGCAGCGCAAAGAGCCGCAATCGGGTTTGAAACTGGTAATTGACAAAGCTTCGAACAAACCAACCGAAGTACTCATTGGCGGAAAGCCGTTGGATTTGCAAGGCACGTATACGCTCATTACCAGCGATTACATGGCCATAAGCAGTGACATGGCAGCCATTGTAAAAGACAATAAAGGCTTCCAAATCCTTCGTTACCTGATGCGCGATTCCATTGCTGATTACCTGCGTCGCAAAGGGCAACAAAATCAGGAAATTGCTCCTAAAAAAGACGGTCGGACTGTCGTACACTAAGAAACTTTTACAGGATTTTAAACCCGGTTTTGGCGTAACGCATAGCCGCCTTATAATTCAATACTATCGAACACAAGCAGACCCTTTCAGGGTGACAAACTAAGATGCAAAGAAGACTATTTCTCAAAAATATAATGGGTGTAAGCGGCGCAGTAGCACTGGGACAATGGCCGCTGGAAAGCTGGGCAGAGACCAATGCTACGAGCCTAAAAATCACCATTCTCCATACCAACGATCAACACAGCCGTTTGGAGCCGTTTCCAAAAACGGACCGATTGGCAGGGCGCGGCGGCGTGGTGAATAGAGCACGAATTTTAACTAAAATCAGGTCGGAAGAGCCCAATATCCTGCTTTTTGACGCGGGTGATATTTTTCAGGGAACTCCCTATTTTAATTTCTACAAAGGCCGTCCTGAAATTGAATTGATGACCCAAATGGGCTACGATGCCGTTACGATGGGAAACCACGATTTCGACGGGGGGATTGATTTGTACGTAAAACAAATCAAAGACTATGCTAAATTTCCGGTGTTAGTGGCCAACTATGACTTTACCAATACCGCCATGCAGGGATTGGGGCAGCCGTACAAGATTTTTAACATACACGGCGTGAAAATTGGTGTATTTGGATTGGGCATTAACCCACAGGGACTCATCCCCGAAAAGCTGTTTGGCGGAATCAAATACCTTGATCCGATTAAAGTAGCCAACGAAACGGCTGCTTTTCTGCGCAATGAGAAAAAATGCACCTTAGTCGTCTGCCTTTCTCACTTGGGCTACAAAATGACCGGCGACGAAGTCTCAGATTTGATCATGGCACCTCAGACCAAAGACATTGATTTGATCATCGGAGGACACACTCATACGTTTTTGGACACCCCTACGGTATTGAAAAATCAAGCTGGAAAGCAGATTCTGGTCAATCAGGCCGGTTGGGGCGGAGCAAGTCTCGGACGTTTAGATTTTACCTTTGACCGTGTTTCGAAGCAAGTATATTACGCAAGTCAGGCGGTGTCCGTTCAGTAAATTGTCAACTGTTGAAATGATTTTTAAATGCTCTTTTTTAGGGAAATTTTTTTCTAAAAAAGAGCATTTAAAGTTGTTTTGATTCATTGATTATTTATTTTGAGTCAAAATTGTATTTTGCGAAAAACAAAAATAAACCTTCATCATTATCTGTATCCATTGCTTTCCACTCAGCGTTTTGAATAGCGATTGACAGATATTAACTACCGATTTTTTTATGAATCCTGAAAATCAGTTTAAAGTCTCTTCAGAAGTTGGTACACTTCGCAAACTCCTCATTCACAGTCCTGACCGAGGATTGGGGAAAGTAGTTCCTTCCAAAGCGCAGGACTGGCTGTTTGAAGACATTGTGCATTTGGATACCATGCGCCGCGAGGAATACGATTATTACGTTAAGATTTTACTGTATTTTCTTGACCCTGAGAAAATTAAAGGAAAACTAAAAGACATTGATGCGGATACGTCCCGTGCTTTTTATAAACCCGACAGCCCTACGTATTTCAACTCTGATAAAGTGATTGATATTCAAAAGCTTTTGGCGGAGATTTTGGAAGATGATTCGGTACGTACCAAATTGATTGCGTCTATTTGTGCGGTAGAAAGATGTTCGTTCAAAATTCAGCAAAAATTGAAAGAATATCATTCGGTAGAATTAGCCAAAATCCTGATTTCGGGCTCGTTGCCTGATAAACACATGATTTTTGCGCCGTTGCCTAATTTTATCTTTACGCGAGACATTGGAATTGTCATCAATGACTATGTTTTGCTCAATAAGCCTGCCAAAACAGCGCGTACCCGTGAGTCGCTTTTGACCCAATACATTTTCTTTTACCACCCAAAATTTGAACAACAGCGCAACAACATCATCGAAATTCCCGACAACGAACACCATTTTTTGTTGACGGACGATGAACTGAAAAGTGATTATCACCGCTCTACGCTCGAAGGCGGAGATGTGATGATGGTGGCGCCGCGCCACTTGTTGATTGGGTGCAGCGAGCGCACCACGCTTTACGCCGCACAACAGGTAATGAAAGTGTTGTTTGAGCGAAATGTAGTGGATACCATTACGGTGGTGAAAATTCCCAAAAAGCGCGATTATATGCACATTGATACGGTTTTTACGCAGGTAAAACGCAATATGTGGGTACTGTTGGGTTCCATTGCAAGGCAGGGTGACGAAGCAAAAAAACGTGATGTGCTGCATTTTTTTGCCCCCAAAGAAGACCCCGACCGCCTGCAAATCATGCAGTTTAATAAAGGTTGGGAAAACAAACCTACCGAAATCGAGAACTTGGAAGACTTGCTGACCGACATCAGCAAAAACGACTTGGGTTGCAGTGACCCGGTGCAGTTTATTTATTCGGGAAACAATGAATTTCCGTTTGGTGCCCGCGAGCAATGGACGGATTCCTGCAACTTATTGGCGCTGAAAGATGGAGTGGTAATAGGTTATGACCGCAATGATAAAACCTTAGAAGCGTTCCGTACGGCAGGTTTTCGGACAATTCGCGCCAAAGATTTGTTGGATGAATTTGAGGCAGGAATTTCATCACCCGATACGCTTACGAATACGTTTATTATGTTGCCTTCGGCTGAGCTTTCACGGGCACGAGGAGGTTCTCACTGCATGAGTCTGCCTATTTTCCGTGACAGTTTTTAGTTTTAATTCCTTAGTTTTATCATTAACTTTAGGGTAAAATCAGTTTGAAGTTTCTAATATGTTTTCCTAATAAATCAGTAAAAAAGTGGAAATAACGCATAAAATGCAGCCGCAGGCTACGTCGCATATTTTGATGATTCGTCCGGTGCGATTTGGTTTCAATGAAGAAACAGCAGAAAGCAATGCCTTTCAGGATGCGGAAATAGCTGCTAAGACCAAAGACGTGGCTCAAGAAGACGCTTTGGAACAATTTGACAACATGGTAGCGCATCTCAAAGCTGCCGGTGTGGATGTGATGGTCTATGAAGATACGGAAGAGCCTCACACGCCGGATTCTATATTTCCGAATAATTGGATTTCTTTTCACCAAAGCGGTAAGATTGTTTTGTATCCGATGCAGGCAGTCAATCGCCGGTTGGAGCGTCGGATGGATATTATTGAAGATCTCAAGAGTAATTTTCAGGTGGAGCAAATCATTGATTTGACACACTTTGAAAAGGAAGGAAACTACTTGGAAGGCACAGGCAGTATGGTGCTCGACCGTCGTTATAAAATTGCTTATGCCTGTTTGTCGCCTCGTACCAATGCCGAGGTATTGGACGCTTTTGTTGAAGCTACGGGTTATAAAGTAGTGAAGTTTAATGCGACTGATGCCGCCGGAAAAGACGTGTATCACACCAATGTGGTGATGTGCATGGGAGACTCTTTTGCCGTGGTGTGTTTGCAATCCATCAATGACCTCGACGAGCGATTGATGGTGCGTGACGAACTCGAAAAAACGGGCAAGCAAGTCATTGAAATCACGTTGGAACAAATGAATAGTTTTGCGGGTAATATGCTGTTGGTCAATAACAAACGCGGTGAAAAACTATTGGTTATGTCCACGCAGGCGTTTGAATCACTTACCCATAAACAGCGCGACGAAATCGACGACTACGCAGCATTGGTACACTTCGATTTGTCGATTATTGAAGGCAACGGCGGCGGCTCGGCACGCTGCATGATGGCCGAAGTCCATTTGCCTGAGAAATAAGTAAGTAGTCCACAGTTTACAGTCCACAGTTGGCAGTCCACATTAAATACTGCACCCCTATATTTTACACTTTCCAGTATGACTTTTGACGAATTAAATCTGAATAAATCACTTTTAAATGCCTTAGACGACTTAGGCTACACCACCCCCACCACCATTCAGCAAAAGGTGTTTTCGGTGGTGATGTCTGGCAAAGACGTCTACGGAATCGCCCAAACGGGTACGGGAAAAACCCTCGCTTATCTTTTGCCCTGTTTGCGCCAATTTCAATTCTCAAAAGAGAAGATTCCTCAATTGGTTATCATTGTACCCACGCGTGAATTGGTGGTTCAGGTCGTAGAATCGGCTAAAAAACTGACCAAGTACATGAATTTACTGGTTGTTGGGGTGTATGGAGGTGTCAACCTAAAACCGCAGGTGGCCGAAGTGTCAAATGGGGTAGATATTTTGGTGGCTACGCCGGGACGTTTGGTTGATTTGTTGGCGAGTGGAGTGGTAAAGCCCAAAGCCATAAAAAAATTCGTTATTGACGAAGCGGATGAAATGCTGAATCTGGGTTTTCGGGCGCAGCTGAAACTCATTTTGGATACGTTGCCCGTTAAACGGCAGAACCTGCTATTCTCGGCTACCATTACCGATGAAGTGGAGGAGTTAATGCAAACCTACTTTAACCACCCCGTAAAAGTAGAAGCCACGCCCGCAGGTACTCCGTTGGAAAATATTTACCAAATGGCCTATGACGTTCCTAATTTTAATACAAAAGTAAACTTATTAGAGCTTTTGCTGGGACACGACCCCGACATGGTCAAAGTACTGGTTTTTGTCGCTACCAAGCACTTAGCTGATTTAGTGTATGAACAATTGGGCCGTGAGTTTGGCGAACAATTGGGTGTTATTCACTCTAATAAAGCCCAAACGCAGCGTTTTGAAGCCGTCAACCGATTTGAAAGCGGGGAATGTCGGGTTCTGATTGCCACCGATATTATTGCCCGGGGATTGGATGTGGTAGAGGTGTCGCACGTTATCAATTTCGATATGCCCGAACATCCCGAAACTTATATTCACCGCATTGGAAGAACAGGACGCGTGGATAAAAAAGGAATTGCCATCAGTTTTATTACAGAAAATGAAAAAGAGCAACAGGAAGCGATTGAAAAC
Organism: Runella sp.; assembly: GCF_027484545.1. Classification (GTDB taxonomy): domain Bacteria; phylum Bacteroidota; class Bacteroidia; order Cytophagales; family Spirosomataceae; genus Runella. The sequence goes on from NZ_JAIXST010000050.1 coordinate 14,635, forward strand.
CTGATGCAACAACCCATTCCAGTACGGCCTTTGCCCAAACATCTAGAAATTTCGGATGAACTCATCAGCGAAGAAATTCCGAGAAGCTACCTGAAAATTCCCGAAGTAAAAATCATCAAAAGTGAGACCTTCGGCGGAGCGTTTCACGTAAAATCTGAAAAGAATCAAAAAGTCAATGTTCGGCGCAATCACGCCGAAGAAATGATGAAAAAGTACGGAAAGCCTATTCGGAAATCAAGGAAGAAATAGCGAGTTCTTAGTGTGCAGAAATTGGGAAAATCAGAAGTTTAAAAGCGGTAAATTAAATGAGTAACTTTACTAAAGCAATTCAATTTTTTCTTTGGGCAAACCTGTCATTTCAATTATAAACTCAATTTCCATTCCTTTCTGTTTTAATTTTTTAGCCACCGATATAATGCCTTCGTCGAAAGCGGTTTCAATGACGCCTTTGAGGTCTCGGTAAGTTTTTAAACTGTTTTCGTAACTGTCTAATTCAGCTTGTCCAAATTTTGCAAGTTCTGCTTTTTCAAAGGCTTTTGTGAAAATTTCGTCTGTAAAAATGGATGGTATTGTTTGGAAATCTTCCAAATATTTAATGAAAAATAACCACTTGTCCAATCTCGTATTTAATTCATTTTCTGTCTGCTTGAAATTGAGCATTTCAAGATAAATGTACGTTAATTTGTCATAAAAAACCTTGCCATTGTGGTTTTTGAGTTTAATGGTATGTACTACTCCACTCTGTTCAGGCTCATTTTTGTAATCTTCAAAAGTGAAATCCAAAATACCGATACAATAAACGGCCTTTAGATTATACCGAGGGGTCGGACCCTTCCATTCCCCTTTTTCGGCCTGTTCTCTTATTGGAAAAGTTGAATAGTAGATGGTTCTTTCTTTAAAATAATTTTGCTTAGCTTTCTGAAGTTCAACTATGAATTTCTCGCCAATTTCATTCTCATAATAAATCTCATAAATAGCTTTTCTGTCAGTATCCGTTTGCCCAAGTTGTTCTAAATTCTTAAAAGTTAAATCAATGATTTTGTTAGATTGAGGCAACAGGGCATTTAAAAAGTCAATCAATAGGGGCTTACTTGCTTCTTCTCCAAAGATTTTTTTGAATCCAAAGTCTGTAAAAGGGTTTATGTATTTTGCCTTCATTTCAAATGCCTCCTATGTATGTTATTGGCAAATTTACACATCTTTTTCGAGGTTTGGTAGGTTTAACAAATTGATTAAGGTCTTGTTGCCTTGTTCTTAAACAAGTATATAGGCGCAAAAAATGACTTCCTTACAAAATGGCATTGTGTCTAAATCAATGCCATTCAGAACGTTTGCATTCTATGAAAGTCGGTTTATTCAATGTGATTATATCGGTGGCTGTGGTTGCCTTTTTTACCGCAAGCCACCTTCCCAAAGAAGAAGCAAAGCAACGTCCGCTTGATGTGTGGGCATTCCGCTCGGTGTTGGACAAAAAGCCTCGAATGCTCACGTTGGCCTTAAATTCTGACTTTTACGCGGCTTACGATTTAGCTCATTGCAAACTCTACAAAGTGTGGAAAGGCGGCGTGTCTATGGAAGGCGCGGCCTACACCGACAAAAAAGAAATTCAACCTACTTCCTGGGGGACAGCCTATTTTTCGGATAGCCTTCAATCCTTCCAATGGAGTGCGCAACTGAACGGTCAGGAAGTTTTTTCTCGCATCATGCATCGGGGATATACCTTCAAAAACAATCAAATTTACCTGAAATATGCGCTTTTTTTAACTACAAAAGACACAATTTTCATTGAAGAACGACCCGAGTTTGTGCAAGATAAAACGGGCAAGCCGGGATTAGAGCGCCTTTTTAAAACGTCAAACGTACCGAATGGCGTATCCATTTTCTTAAAATCAGCAGGTACAATCCTTTCATTGAACGCCAATACAACGACCAATAATACAACTTACTTTGAACCGCTTCCCGAGCAATTTCCACCTAAACCCACCGTAAAATTTGTTCATGCCGGCAGGGCGTCGATGGAAAAAAGCGATTGTTTTACCTGTCACAAGATAGAAGAAAATGAAGTGGGGCCCGCGTTTCAGCGGATTGCTCAACGCTACCCCAATGATAAAAAATCGGTAGAATATTTGGTCACCAAAATCAGGGATGGAGGAACGGGTGTGTGGGGGACGGGCGTAATGAATTCGCACGCCTTACTGCCGGACAGTGCGTTAAGAACCATCGTCGGTTATATTTTTACCCTCAAACCCAAAGCAACCATCGTAGCTACCCCTGCCGTTTCCACTAAAAAAACACAGGCTGTTCCGCGAGTGAATAAGCCCGGTTTTGGAATGGCGCTTCAAGGCGTTCATCCGAGTTATGACCTGAGTACATTGCATTCCAAAAATTTCAAACCGCGCGTAGCGGCCATGGCTTTTTTGCCCGATGGGCGCTTGTTGGTCACGACTTGGGACAAAGTGGGCGGTGTCTATGTGTTGGATGGCGTAACCACGGGCGATAGCAGTAAAATCAAGATAAAACGCATTGCATCGGGTTTGGCCGAGCCGCTCGGCATCGAAGTGGTAAACGGTGAAATTTATGTGTTACAAAAGCAGGAACTCACCAAACTCGTTGATGTAGACGGAGATGAACTCATTGATGAATACCAAGTGGTGTGCAATAGTTGGGGCGTAACGGCTGATTTTCACGAGTTTGCTTTTGGGTTGGTCCACAAAGACAATCATTTTTACGTCACTCTTTCGATGGCGATGCGCCTCAAACCCGATGAAAAACAACTGCCTGACCGTGGTCGAACTCTGAAAATCAGCAAAGACGGCAGTTTTGAATCCGTTAATTATGGATTGCGTACACCAAACGGTATTGGATTGGGTGTGGATAATGAACTATTTGTGACTGACAATCAGGGGCAATGGCTGCCGGGGAATAAATTCATTCACGTTAAAAAAGGCGACTACCACGGCATGGCTTGGGGATGGCTCAGTGACGAAGCAGCCCCTCCGATGGCACTACCCGCTATTTGGTTACCCGAAGACGAAATTGGAAACTCCCCTTCTGAGCCGGTGTTGGTGCACGAAGGTCCTTACAAAGGCCAAATGTTGCACGGAGACGTGACCCACGGCGGAATTCAGCGCGATTTTTTGGAAAAAATCAACGGCGAATACCAAGGCGCGGTTTTTCGGTTTTCGCAGGGATTTGAGGCAGGAATCAATCGGATGCGCTGGGGAACTGACGGGGCATTGTACTTGGGTGAAGTCGGAATGGAAGGCGGTGGATGGAGTTGGAAAGAACGCCTCAGCGGCCTGCAACGGTTGAAATACAACGGAAAATCGACGTTTGAAATGTTGGCGGTACGTGCTCAACCTCACGGTTTTGAGATAGAATTTACTGAACCGCTGAAAATAGGAAAAAGCCTTCAGCCTTCTGATTTTTTGGTGCAGCAATGGTGGTATAATGCTACGAAAAACTACGGCGGCCCTAAAATGGATTTGGAGCAAATGGAAATCACTCAAATACAAGTGTCCAAAGACCGAACAAAGGTGTATCTGGAAATCCCGAACCTGAAAGAGAAACACGTCGTTTATTTCCGTTTGCCGGATAATCTCAAAAGCAACAGAGGCCAGTCGCTGTGGTCGTCGGAAACTTGGTATACGTTGAATGCAATTCCCAATTAATCTACCTCTTTATCAAAAATTAGTCATGAATCGAAGAGAATTTGTCCAATATACGGGTTCAGCAATGGCGCTGGGCATGACCGAATTATCCTTTATGGAAAAAAAAGAGAATCCCATTCGCATCAAAAACGTGGATGCCAATTTTGAACGCGAGCCCCTTAACGCGTATCGTTTCAAAGGTGGTGCCATTACCGACAGTTGGCAAGCGGTAGCTATGCTGGAATCCGAATCAGGCGTAAGAAAGGTAGGATTGGGAACGCAGGGCGTGCTTTGGTCGGATGCGAGAGTGGCCGCAGGGCATTCCGAAAGCGCAGGTAATGCCCTCATGTACGCCATGAGCGAACGAGGGTTGCAACTGATAAAGGGAAATTCATTTACGAATCCGGTCCAACTGTTGGATGCTGTTTTGCCCGAAGTCCTGAATTACGGAAGAAAGATTACGGGGATTACTGATTTGCGTAAAACCTTTGCCCTCAATTCGTTGGTGTGCGTAGACAACGCGGCTTGGCTGCTTTATGCCCACGAAAACAAAATGAATACGTTTGATGAAATGATTCCTGCCGCCTACCGTCCTGGATTGTCGTACCGCCACGAGAAGGTAGCGAGTATTCCATCGTTTAGCGTAGGAACGACTGCCGAACGCATCAAAACCGCCGCCGATGAAGGATATTTTATCATGAAACTCAAAACGGGCGCGGCAGGGACGCAGAAAGAAATGCTCGAAAAAGACATTGCCTTTTTGACAACTTTGCACAAGACCATCGGGCATTACGAAACGCCCTACACCAAGAGCGGAAAAATTCCCTATTACTTTGACGCCAACGGCCGTTATGAACAAAAAGATACAATGCTGCGCTTTTTAGACCATGCCAAAAAAATCGGCGCTTTTGAACAAATAGCGGTGATTGAAGAGCCGTTTCAAGAAAGCAACGAGGTTTACGTGGGGGATATGGGCGTACGAGTGGCCGCCGACGAAAGCGCCCATACTGTAGAAGACGCCGCCCGACGGATAGAGCAGGGATATTCGGCCATTGCCGTGAAAGCCATTGCTAAAACCCTGAGTATGACGATGAAAATCGTTCAGTATGCCTATGAAAAGAAAGTCCCCTGCTTTTGCGCGGACCTGACGGTCAACCCAATTTTGGTTGATTGGAATAAATCGGTGGCAGCTCGCTTGTCTCCTTTTCCCAATATGTCGATTGGATTACAGGAAACCAACGGGCATCAGTACTATAAGAATTGGGACAGACTCATGTCCTACCACCCCAAAGAAGGAGCAACGTGGACCAAAACACAAAAGGGAGTGTATCCTACGGACGCCACGTTTTATGCCCAAAGTGCCGGGATTTTGGAGCCTTCGGCGCATTATGAGGATTTGTTTCGATAAACCTATGAGGTCTGATAAACGATGATTTTCGGACCTCATAGGTTTGGTTCAAAATTTTACAAAAATCTTGTGGCGATACATCACGTATAAAACCAACCAAACGAGCGCTAAACCTCCTAAGGCATTAAATACTTCGTGCCATTTTTCGGGTAAATGATTATACAGTCCCGCAAAGAGCAGTTGGGAAGACTTACCAAAATCTACAAAACGGCAAAGCAGATAAATGACCAAGGAATTCATGCCGATGACCTTAAAGAAAAAAGCCCAACGGGTATATTTTTTCACGTCAATGACCCAATAGAAAAGCACCACCAACAGGCAGGACATTCCGGCAGTAACCAATATAAACGAGCTGGACCACAGGTGTTTATTGAGCGGAAACCCAAGCGACCAAAGCAAACCCACCACGATTCCAACGATTCCCATTAATGCCAATTGCGATAGTTTTTTGTTGACCGGCAGTCTTTTCTGTAACAAATCTCCCGCCAAACAGCCAAAAATAGTTAAACACGTGGCCGAAAGCTGAGTCGTCATGGCCAGTTCGTCGTAAGTGGTTTGCTTCAAACGCCCGGGCATAAAATTGCGGTCGAGCCAGCCTACCAAATTCCCTTCAAAGGTAAGGTCGCCGGCGCTGAAGCCGGGAGCAGGGATGAGCATCAACGCGGCAAAGTACAAAATAAGAATTCCCGCCGCGATGAACAGCATTTGTTTCCACGAAAAATTCATATAAAGCAAAGCGGCAATAAATGTGGCAATGCCGATTCGTCCCAGTACGGTTCCGTAACGAATGTGGGCCGGGTCAAAAATATCGAGCGGAGCGTTTTTGTCTAAAATGCCAAAAAAGAAAAGAATCAGCATCCGCTTAAACACCTTTTTAGCCAAATCTGCTTTAGAAATACCTTTGGCCAAGCCGCTTCGCAAGCTAAAAGACAGCGAAGTGCCGGCCATAAACAGAAACAAAGGGAAGATAAAATCGTAGAAAGTAAAGCCGTTCCAATCGGGATGATGAAACTGCGCCGCCACGGCATCAATAAAGGCGATGTTGGTTTTGCCTCCCATCACGGAAAGGAAAGCGCCGCCGCCCGAAATCATGAGCATATCAAAACCGCGAAGTGCATCGAGCGAAGCCAAGCGACCTTGAGAGGCGCCTGATTGAAAAGTGGTTTTCATTTTTTAGGTTGTAATTAATAAGAAATTTTAAGTGATATCGTCTTTGTTTTTTTATAACACAGAGTTACGCAGAGTTTAAAAAATTACGGAGTTTCACTGAGTTTTATGCTCTCTGTGTAACTCTGTGAAGCACTCTGTGATACCGCAACGGCGGACCGTTCTGTATTCCTAAAAATACTGTTAATACTAAGTTTAGGTCTATTGCTATTTCAAGTACGGGGTTTACATGTTACTACTTTTTACTCCAAAATCGGTATTTTCCTGAATTTCCTGATTCGGTGAAACGTCAGGTAATTGGCGTCGTGGTTGTTGTGAGCGCCACCCACGCCGTCGTCGTAAGCGGTGCGGGAGAGAAAAACAATATTTTTCCCTTCAAACAGCCAATCCACGTACTGAAAACCGTGTTTGATGGGTTCGGGATGTTGCAATACAATGCGTCGCAGGTCCCATTTCAGCAGGTTTTTGGAACTGAAAAGTGCCTGCGTATTTCGCAAACTCGCGGGATTTTTACCCGCATTGGCTGCTTTGACCTCCTGCGGAATATAGTTAGAAAGGGTCCAGTACAGTTTGGATTTGGGGTCATAGCGAATCGTGAATTTTTTGCTCCCTCCTGGAAAAGGCACAAATCCCGTGGCAGGGTCGAAAGTGGCGGATTTTCCATCGGGACTGATGTGTACAAAAGCGGCCTTTTCTTCCAACGTCGATTTGTCGTCCACCCGCAAAATATCGACTAATTGCCCTTCGGGAGTGACCACGGCGTTTCCTTCAATCCACGCGCCGAAATTCCCGCCCAACAACGTAGAATCAAACGGCAACACATTGCTGTGGGTCCAGTTGGCAGCTTTCATCAGGTCGGCTTCCAACGGGATAGACATCATAAAAGCGCCGTAGCGCTTGCCCCATTTTTTGATGGGCCCCATGGCATCTTCCATGGCTCGCCACAATCGCCCGTTGTGTTCGATGAGCGGCACGGGGGCGCAGTGGTATTCACCCGCCAAAAGCAATCCAGTTTCGCCGTTGGTGGGTTCGGTCCAGGTAACGCCGTTGTCCGCAGATTTTCGGATGATGGTGTTGCCGTGGTGTTTGCTTGTGCCGAGAAAATACAGTCCATTCCGATGCACAAAGAGTTTAGACCAAAATTGCCCGTTGATTTCAGAAATTTGAACCCACGTTTTGCCCTTATCGGAAGAGCGATAAATGCGCGAAACGGGGTGTTCAAATTCACTGGATTTAGGGCCAAACAAATCATGTGAGGCCAGGTAATCACCATTTTGTAAAATGCAGAGACTCGGCGAACCAATGTACAATCCCGACGAAGCCGGACTGTACGCCACCACCGCACCCGGCACCTGCGCCACGGCAATTGTCCCAACGATTCCTATCCATAACCAACTCAGCAAAAGACGCTTTTTCATTCTTTTAACACGTTTGAACTAACAAACCATAAAAGCGCAGAGGGGGGTAAAAATACCGGGAGGAAGGGAGGTATAAATATGAAAGGTGAGGTGAAATGGGATTGGGCAATAAAGAAACTGAAAATGGGTAATGGTGATTATGGTATTAGAGAGAAAGGAACACGGCCTGTTTTGTATTTTCAGTAATTTTGAGGCAAAGGTTGGATGTAACGATACACAGAATGGGTAAAGAAAAGAAGTACAGTATAGTTTCCATGTTTTCCGGGAGCGGAGGGTTAGATCTGGTTTTTTTCTCCGTAGCAACGGTCCGACCCGATACTTTTTTAGAAAACACCACTCACCGCAGCGGCGGCCCGCCTCTACCTACCACAGATAAAGGCGCTCTCTATGCTGCTGTATAGCATGGTGCCGCCCACTACACACGTAAGATTTCTAAAAATTGGTTGGCGTTACAAATAGTAACTTTTGGAAAAAGGGTAGTTTTGAGGACATTAAAATGATTGTCGTGCGTAACAATAAAATCGGCGTTGGAAGCAATGGCACAGTCTACAAACTTGTTGTCGTCCGGGTCGATTTTTATCAAATCAAAGGCAAAATATCGTGTGATAAGGCGCGTATTGGGGGCATTTTCAATGGTTTCAAGTACAAGATTACTCAATGCAAGACCGGAGAAGCGTGTCAAAATTTCGGCGTATTCATCAAGAATGTCGGTGGTAACGCAAAGTGTATATTTGTTTTCCAAAAACGCCTTAAAAATAAGATGATAAGGTGAGCGGTCGGATACACAAACCAACAAAACATTGGTGTCTAAAACAACATGGGTCATTTCTTGTAAGGAGTACGGAGATTGGCTGATAGCAGGGTTTCTACTGTATCACTGTTCCATTGTTGTTCGTCCCATATTTTGTTAGCTTCTTGAATGGCTTTTTGTCCAAAATAATTGGTAATGAGTTGCTTGATAGCTATCCAATCGGCCTCATCAACGGGTCGCGAAAACATCTGTAAGAGCTCCAATTGCGGAGTAGTAAGTGGCGAAGACATCGTTTAAAATAATTAGATGTATAAAACAAAATTAACGCATAATTCTAAAAAAACAAATCAATGCCTCAAATCCTCCGTAGCAACGGTCCGACCCGATACTTTTTTAGAAAACACCACTAACCGCAGCAGCGGCCCCGCTCTATCTACTTCAGGTAAGGGTAAGGTCTACGTATGGTGCTGTATGGGATAGTACTATTGGCTATTGTGGGAGCGGCGGTATCAAAAGTATTTTTCTCTTTAAAAAAGATAAAAAATAATTGCCTCACTGAAATTTTATTTCAGTGCTGGACTGTAGTTTTATATCAATGTTTCTTGTTTAAAAAGCAAATAGGCTATGAAATATATAATCCTCACTTTCTTCGTTTCTTTTTGCCATTTGGCTCTTTGCCAAAAAAATGCGCCTAAAATCGATTCCATACCTAAGATGAAATTTTCTATAAATGATATGGGTGATTATCCTGTCGTTCATAAGACCTCAATTAACTCTTTTAGCAATAATTCTAACAATTCTCAATGGGTCTTCGCGCCAAATATGAACCAAGTAAATTTAGCAACAGGGTTACAACTGTTTTTTATTGATAATCAATTGGAAATGGATAGCCAAACAGTGATGGACTTATTAGAATCTAATTCTGGAATTGAAAAAGCAATGTATTTTATAAATGATAAAGGAGAATTTTATAACCCATCGGGTATAGATGAAGAGTTTCAATTTGCCATTAAGCAAGAAATACGGCGCTCAAAAATTAAAGTCGGTTCAGTATTAATTATAAAAACAAATAGTAAAGAATAATCGAATTCAGAAACATTCAGGCCTGCCTTTCGAAAAATCAAAAATATCACTTGCAACCTATTTTTCAAGGCATTGGGCAGTAGAGCAGCATTCGTTTTAAGGGAATTTTAGCACTGAATTTATAGCCCGATTTGGAAGAGCAATTTTTCAACTGGACAATGTAGTGACCTGTAAAATTAGCAGGATAGGGTACTAAAGGGAATAGAACACTGCTCGTATAGTATTTTCAGTAATTTTGAGGCAATTAAATGCGGAAAGACGTTCATATTGGATGTAACAATAGATAATGGGTAAAGAGAAGAAGTACCGTGTAGTTTCCATGTTTTCCGGAAGCGGAGGGTTAGATTTGGGTTTTTTGGCAACCAACCGTGCAGAAATAGTGTTGGCAAATGACATCAATAAATACGCCTGTGAATCGTATGCTAAAAATATTGGAAATCATATTCTTTGTCAGGATATAAGAGAACTAAAAAATATGCCCCAGGCAGATATAGTAATAGGAGGACCGCCTTGCCAGGGCTTTTCCACTGCCAATCCCAACAGGTCGTTTGATGATCCGCGAAACTGGCTTTTTAAAGAGTATGCCCGCATTTTATCGGAATCCAATCCCACTATTTTCGTTATGGAAAATGTATCAGGGATGGTTACTCTGGAAAAGGGGGCTGTCCTTACAATGATTTTGCAAGAACTTGAACATCAGGGATATAAGGTACAATACAAGATATTGAATGCGAAGGATTACGAAACAGCCCAAAGCAGAAGAAGAACGATCATTGTTGGAACAAAAAAAAACGTAACTTCTACCTATGACTATCCGCCGCCGGTGGTCAATCCGCCTTTGTTTGGACGATATAAAACGGTAGGTGACGTGCTGTTGAATAAACCCATAAATGGCAATAACTATAATCATGACATTGCAAAACTTTCTACTCTCAATGAGAATAGGATAAAATACATACCTCAAGGCGGTTCTATGAAAGACTGCCCAGTGGAATTACAAAATAACTCGGATTTAAAAAGAGCAATGAGAAGATTACATCTCAATGAGGTAAGTCCAACGATTGTCCACAATAACAATGACCATTACTATCACCCAACCGAACACCGAAGAGTAACAATACGCGAAATGGCAAGAATACAGGGCTATCCTGATGATTATATTTTTTATGGGCCTAAAAGCGAGCAATCAAGACAGGTAGGTAACAGCGTGCCTGTCCCCTTTGCCTTTCATATCGCAACAAGCGTAATCAACTATTTGGATGAGACAGGGAAATAGTCACTCAAGGCTTTTTTAAAGGAAATTTAGTACTGCCTCCCTGGCCCGATTTGGGGAAAGCAATTTTTCAAACAGAGGGAAGACCATTCACCGCAATAAAATCATGGGGCCGTTGCCCCCCTCCTCATTTGTATAGTTATTTTTTCTTCAAATCCTCTACTTTTGCAGTTGGATACCTACGCTCAAAACTTCCCAAGTGAAAAAACTGCTACTGCTTTTACTCCTGCCTTTCTTTGTTCATTCCCAGAAAGTTATCAACCGAAAGTTGCTGAAATCGTTGAATAAAATAGATTCCAACCAAATCAGAGCACACGTTCAATTTTTAGCAGATGATAAGTTGAAAGGACGGTTGCCGGGACAGGAAGGGTATCAAATGGCGGTGGATTATGTGAGCGGTCAATTCAAATCCATGGGGTTGATTCCCGCAGACGAAGGAGGCGGATATACGCAGAAAGTGATTTTGAGAAAATCCATTCTGAAAAAAGACGCCTTGTCTCTTCGCATGAATTTGAAAAACGGAGAGACGAAAACCTTGGAATATGGCTCTGAGTATTTGATTTTTCCGCATCCCGAAAAGACTTCGGTTGATATTTCAGCGCCGATGGTGTTTGTAGGTGCCGGGTTTGACCGTCCCGAAATGGGCTTCAACGATTATGCCAACGTGGATGTAAAAGGTAAAATCGTGGTGGTGATGAAAAAAGTACCGGACAGTCTCGCCGCCAATGTAAAACTGCACCTCAATTATGCCGCTACGACGCAGGAATACGCCATAAAACACGGAGCGATTGGAATTTTGACCTGCAATTATATGACGACCACGACGCAGTTTAAGGCTCAGGCCAACACCATGACTTCTACCGGACAAAATGCTTCGATGGACGACCATGGAAAAGTGGTTGGGTCGATAACGCACCGAGGATTGCCTCTGCAAATTTCCGGTTCCATCTCCATCAAAATGCTGAGTGACTTGATGAAGGCCGAAGGACTGGATTTTGAAAAAATTGGGGATAAAATGGATAAGGGAGAAAACGTGAGTGCCTACCTTTCTTCCACTCTTCAAGCAAGCTATGGTACTCAGCATGAAGATATTATAAGTTACAATTTGATAGGAAAAATTGAAGGAAGCGATGCCGAATTGAAAAATGAATACGTGGTTCATACGGCTCATTTAGACCATTTGGGAATCGGGAAAGCAGTGGAAGGGGATTCAATTTATAATGGTGCCCACGACAATGCGTCGGGGGTAGCGTGTGCCTTGGAAATGGCTCGAATGTACACCCGTTTGGAGAGAAAGCCGAAGCGCTCGGTATTGTTTGTCATCGTAACGGCCGAAGAAATGGGGCTTTTGGGATCGGCTTATTTTGCCGCGAATCCCACGGTTCCCAAGTCAGCGTTGGTTGCGGATGTCAATACCGATATGCCCACAATTATCGCTCCGTTGGAGTCGGTTTCGCCATTGGGAGCCGAGCACAGCAGTCTTCAGGAAGTGGTGAATCAGGCAACCAAAGCCTTGAAATTGGACGTGGAGCCCGACTTAGAGCCCAAAGAAGGACGTTTTGTGAGAAGCGATCAATACAGTTTTGTTCGGGCGGGCATTCCGGCGTTGCATATCAAATACGGCAGTAAAACCTCGTTGCCCAATTTCAATTTGTTGGAATCGGTCAAAAAATGGCGTGAAGCCACCTACCATAAGCCTGCGGATAACTTCAGCGGAGGCACTTTTTATTGGTCGGCCGGTCGAAAATATGCGCAACTCAATTTTTTAATTGGCTATTTAATTGCTCAAAATCCCCAACGTCCCACTTGGAAAAAGGGTGATTTTTTTGAAGTGAAATAAGGTTTTTGAACCTTGTACTTTTTTAACATTTTTTAGAATTTAAAAATCAATATTTTCTTCAAAAAGGCGTTGTTAGTGTAAACTTATCCACTTTCAACGCCATGAAACACACTTTTACATTCGTCTTCTTTGTATTTGCTATCAGCTCCTTCAGTCAAACAGAAAAAGGTAATTCATTTATTTCAGGGAATATTTCAACGGGATATTCTGTTAATGCCTACCCAAAAGCAGCATTAACGAAATCCAATTACTTCTCATTTTCGACAGGAGTTTCGTATGGAAAGTTTGTAAAAGATAACATTGTTTGGCGTAACTCTTTATACGGAGGGTTTGATCGTATTTTTAATCAGACAAACGATGGTTCGCAGGTAACTGCAACCATACTCCCCACAACCGTTTCACTCAGTTCGGTAGGGCTCTATTATTTTGGAAAAGACCGCTGGAGGGGTTTTGTAGGCGGAGGAATAAATTTCAATGGGAATTTTAACAAAACAAAAAATACGAGAACGGAGAGTTCTTTTCCGTATGATTATACCCAAAAACGGTCAAATTTTACAATAAAGCCTCTTTTTGAAGTGGGTGCTCTGTATTTTTTCAATAAACATCTGGCGTTAGAAGTATCGACGATTACTAATTCATTTCCCATCAATACTGCTTCGTTTTATGCAGGTTTAATCTATTGGATTAAACCTACTTCTTTTGAAATAGAGCCCAAAGAGCTAACGGCTTTAAAAAAAGGAGGTTGGGTGCTTGGGGGAGGTTTTGATATAAATGGGTCTTTATTTAAAAATACGAATCCGAATTATTCAAATACTGCACAGGATACTGAAAATGAAGGGTCAGTTAATGTTCAAATCGGAAAATTTGTAAAAGACAGAACAAGGGTAGGGGTGTATTTAGGTTATTCCACCCGTAAGGGTATCAACACGTATAACAATGGTCAGAAAAATGAAAATTACTTCACTAATTACACTATAGGTCTTTATTCGAGAAAGTACCTTGTGCCGGCTCGCTTTACTCCTTATATCGGGTTTCAGTTGAATTATGGCAGAGCCGAGTCCAAACAAATCGTCAACAATTCAAACACGGGTTTTTCACAGAGCAATAACTATAGCTTAGGACCGAGTCTTGGATTAGCTTATATCATCAGCAATCATTTTTTGGTGGAAGCTCAACTTGCTGAACTTAATTTGACGCATACGGCGGAATCAAAAACATGGGGTGCCAATTTAAACGGAGCCCTTCGGTCTAACTTTAGTTTGTTATACGTATTTTAATAACATTACGCCAATTCCTTCAACGCCTTCACAAACGTATCCAATTCCTCGGTAGTGGTAAATAAATGCGGGGTCACGCGTACGCCGTGGACGTTGGCGTAGTCAATAGCGACGGTCCAGATTTTGTACTTGTCCATGAGGGTTTTGGCAAGGTCGGCGGGTTTGAGTTTGGTGACACCCACGTTGGCGATGGCTCCGTGGCGTTTGGGGTCGGCAGGTGTATTGACCACAATGCCCGGATGGTTTCTGACCTGTGCCGTCCAGTAGCTTTGCAGATAGCGAAGACGCGCTTCTTTGCGTTGAATGCCGATTTTTTGGTGGAACTTGATGGCATCCGCCAACGCTAAGTCCGTGTGAACGGGGTGTGTGCCCGTATGGTTCAACTTGCGAATATCATCGTCAGGATGGCCTGTTTCACCTATTAATGGCCAAATTTGCTTGGTTTTGTCTTTTTTGACGTACAACAAACCCGCACCCAACGGACACCCCAACCATTTGTGCAAGCTGCTTCCGTAATAATCGCAGTGCAGGTCAGGAATCTTAAAATCAAAATGACCTACGGCGTGGGCACCATCTACCATAACTTCCACTCCTTTGGCATGAGCCATGTCGGCGATTTTTTGCACTGGCAAAATATGCCCCGTCACGTTGATGATATGACACACCATCAACAGTCGTGTTTTGGGCGTAATGGCTTGCGCGTACAGTTCCACAATTTCCTCGTCCGATGTGGGATGATTGGGGATGGAAATGATTTTATTGACAATTCCGTAGCGACGCGCCTGCTGTTTGAACATATCCACCATGGCACCGTAATCCTGCATGGCCATGATGGCTTCATCACCCGCTTTCCAGTCCATTCCCGAAATGATGGTATCCAATGACTCGGTGGTATTTCGGGTAATGACCACTTCTTCGTGCGACGCTCCGACCAATTCCGCCAATTGTTTCCGTACCTCCAATTTATCATCAAACTGCCGCGTTCGCATGTAGTATGACGAAATGGGATTAATGTCACGAATGTGCTGAATAAAGGATTCCAACACCTCATTGGATGCCAATACATAATAGCCGTTTTCGAGATGAATAAAATCCTTCGTTACCGTAAATCCTTTGCGTAATTCTGACCAAAATGCCTCGTTTTGAGCTACTTCCTCGGGTGTTTGTGAGGTGATGGAAGGAAGCAGCGAATCTAAGTTTATGTTTGGTATCGTGGCCAGTCCGGTCAGTGATTGGAGAAATTGACGTTTGTTGAGAAGCATAAGGAGGTAAGGAATTGGTTGATGAAAGAGTCGGCAGTAAAAATAGAAAAATAAGGCGAAATTAGGTACGTCAACCCCAAAACCACCCTAAAATAACAAAAAAACGGGCGACGTTCATGGGTAAAGTTCCCATTCCTGTCGCCCGTTTGTGTCGGTTTGTTTGATTAGTCCCTGATTACTTTGGCAATAACACCGAATCAATCACGTGAATAACGCCGTTGCTGCCTTTCAAATCAGTAGCTGTCACGATTGCCTTTGCACCTTTTTCGTCGGTCAAAATCACTTTTCCACCTTCAATCGAAGCAGTTAATTTACCGCCCGCTACGGTTGTCAATACAACTTTCCCCATGCCTCCTTTGATGGCGGCTAACACTTTGGTGGCATCCAAATTTCCGGCTACTACGTGGTAAGTAAGAATACCCGCCAGTTTTGCCTTATTTTCAGGCTTCAGCAACGTTTCTACCGTACCAGCGGGCAATTTCGCAAATGCTGCGTTGGTAGGTGCAAATACGGTAAAGGGGCCTGTTCCTTTTAGAGTTGTTACCAAATCAGCGGCTTTTACGGCGGCTACCAACGTGGTATGGTCAGCTGAACCGATGGCAATGTCAACCACGTCTTTTTTGTCCTGCGCCATGGCACTTACGGCAACTAAGCTTACTGCAAAAGCGAAAATGGTGTTTTTGATGAATTTCATTTTTTGGTTTTTTAGTTTTGTTGATAGTATAAAATGATACTATGTTTGATGAACAGGTTGTTTGCGCAATTGTTTTGTTCAGTTTTCTTAGCGCAAGAATTAAAAGCAGTAATTGAGTCACCCGGAATCTATATCGGTCGGCAAAAAGTAGGTCTCAATTCTCCCGATGCAGATATGATAGAAATCATTTATAAAGTCCTATCAAAAAAATATCTTTAAAAAAGATTACTTTTGCCCCGTGAAAATGTTTGTTTCAAGACTTTTGTTGATTATTTACCTGTTTTCAGCCACTGAGTTCAGTCAGTTGTTGAAGCTGCCGGTACTTGTTATTCATTTTCAGGAACATCAGCAAAAGAACCCTTCCCTTTCGTTTTTTCAATTCCTCCATCATCACTACGCCATCAATCACGCAGACGACGGCGATACCGAAAGAGACAGTCAACTTCCTTTTCGTTCGCACGACAATTGCAGTTCGTTTCAATTTCCTTTTTACTTCTTTCTGAGTTTTACGCCTTTATCACTAAGCGTCACCCTTCTCCCCGAAGAAAAACCTTCGTGTTATTCTGACGCTAATATTCTTGCGGCTCATCTTTCGGCTGTTTGGCAGCCCCCCCGAACCCTTTAATGGAACTTTTTTGAGCGGGCTATCCGCATTGTATCCTTCATCGGTTTCGATGAGGGTGTTCTATTGTTTCATTAAATACCATTTTCATGTTAAATTCAATCATTGAGTTTTCCGTCAGGAATAAACTCATCATTGGGCTATTTGTCATTGCCCTCCTCGGCTACGGTACTTACGAAGTTACCAAACTCCCCATTGACGCCGTTCCCGACATTACCAACAATCAGGTTCAGGTTATAACCATTGCTCCGTCTTTTGGGGCTACCGATATTGAACGTCTCATTACGTTTCCCATTGAGCAGGCCAACAGCAACATATCGGGAATGCACGAAATCCGTAGTTTTTCCAGATTTGGGTTGTCGCTCGTTACCATCGTTTTTGACGACGCAACTGATATTTACTGGGCACGCCAACAAGTAGCCGAGCGTTTGCAAAAAGTACAATCCGTTATTCCTCAAGGGGTTGGTGTACCTGAATTGGGCCCCGTTACGACGGGTTTGGGCGAAATTTACCAATACGTGGTACGCCCCAAAAACGGCTACGAAGGCAAATACAACGAAACCGACCTTCGTACCATTCAGGATTGGATTGTACGTCGGCAATTGTTGGGCGTAAAGGGCGTGGCCGAAGTCAGCAGTTTTGGTGGGAAACTCAAACAGTATTCCATCGAAGTGGACCCCGCAAAATTGCAGGCCAATAACATCACCATCAACGACGTTTTCAAAGCCCTCGAAAACAACAACCAAAACACGGGTGGCTCGTACATCGAAAAAGCTTCCACCGTTTTGTACATTAGAAGCGAAGGCTTGGTGGGTGGCATGGACGATATCAAAAACATTTCCATCAAAAGCTTCAGCGGTGGCACGCCCCTGTTTATTGGCGATGTAGCCGACGTAAAAATCGGTTTTGCCACTCGTTTTGGGGCCATGACCTACAACGACCAAGGCGAAGTAGCGGGTGCGGTGGTGATGATGTTGAAAGGCGCCAACAGCAGCGAGGTGATTAAAGTAGTGAAAGAGCGCATCGCCCAAATTCAGAAAACCCTGCCCGAAGGCGTAATCATCGAACCGTTTTTGGACAGAACCAAAATGGTGAACAACGCCATTGGCACCGTAGAAAAAAACCTCTTGGAAGGGGCGTTGATTGTCATTTTTGTGTTGGTGCTGTTTCTGGGAAATTTCCGAGCAGGACTTCTGGTGGCGTCGGTGATTCCGTTGGCGATGTTGTTTGCCATTATTATGATGAACCTCTTCGGCGTCAGCGGCAATTTGATGAGCTTGGGGGCGCTGGATTTTGGGTTGATTGTGGATGGGGCCGTAATTATTGTCGAAGCCGTCATGCACCAACTCTCTCACAATAAGAAATTTAGCGGCATTGCGCAGCTCAGTCAGCCGCAGATGGATGCCGAGGTAAATCAATCAGCGGGCAAGATGATGAATAGCGCTGTGTTTGGTCAAATCATCATTTTAGTGGTGTATCTGCCCATTTTTACCCTGCAAGGTATTGAAGGAAAAATGTTTAAGCCCATGGCGCAGACGGTGGCGTTTGCGTTGTTGGGGGCGTTTATCCTGTCGCTGACCTACATTCCAATGATGAGTGCGGTGTTTTTGAGCAAGAAAATCAAACATGACCTCAACTTCTCGGACCGACTCATGGCCAAGGTAGAAAATGCCTATCAAATTGCGCTGAATAAAGTCGTTGGTTTTCCCAAAACGGTCTTAATCGCTACCATTTCCCTTTTTGTTTTTGCGATTTTTGTGTTTTCAACTTTGGGCGGTGAGTTCATTCCTGCCCTCGAAGAAGGCGATTTTGCAGTGGACACGCGAGTGCTGACGGGCAGTAACTTAACGACTACCATTGCCAATACCCAAAAAGCGGCTCATATTCTTAAAAGTCGTTTTCCCGAAGTAGAAAAAGTGGTGACCAAAATAGGCAGCGGCGAAGTTCCGACCGACCCCATGCCCATGGAAGCCAGCGATATGATGGTGATTTTGAAGGACAAAAGCGAATGGACTTCGGCAAAAACCTTTAACGAATTGGCCGAAAAAATGGGAACGGCCTTGGCCGAAATCCCTGGCGTAACGGCTGGTTTTCAGTATCCCGTTCAGATGCGTTTCAACGAACTGATGACGGGCGCACGACAAGACGTAGTTTGTAAGATTTTTGGGGAAGATTTAGACACCTTGGCGGCTTACGCCCATAAACTGGGCGGACTCATCAACACCGTGGAAGGGGCAAAAAACCTGTACGTAGAGGCGGTATCGGGAATGCCGCAAATCATTATTAAGTACAACAGAAATACCATTGCCCAATACAATCTCAACATCGCCGACATCAATCGGGTAGTCAATACGGCTTTTGCCGGACAAAGCAGCGGAATGGTTTTTGAAGGTGAAAAACGCTTTGATTTGGTGGTGCGCCTCGGCGGTGAGCAAAAAAAGGACGTGACCGCCGTTCAAAACCTGCTGATTCCTACGCCACAAGGCACGCAAATTCCGCTGTATCAATTGGCCGACGTTCAAATCAAGGAAGGCCCCAATCAAATTCAGCGCGAAGATGCCAAACGCCGAATTGTGGTGGGTTTCAACGTTCGTGGCCGCGATGTGCAAACCATTGTCACCGAACTACAAGCCAAAGTAGATAAGCAAATTCGCTTTCCTGCGGGCTATTACGTGACCTACGGCGGGGCATTTGAAAACCTCAACGCCGCCAAAGAACGCCTGATGATTGCCGTACCTGTGTCGTTGATATTGATATTTTTATTGCTCTTTTTTGCCTTCAATTCGGTCAAACAGGGCTTGCTGATTTACTCGGCCATTCCGCTGTCGGCCATTGGCGGCATTTTGTTTTTGGCGATGCGCGGAATGCCGTTCAGCATCAGCGCAGGGGTGGGATTTATTGCGTTGTTTGGCGTAGCGGTGCTGAACGGTATTGTACTGATTGCAGAGTTTAACCGTCTCAAAGCAAGCGGATTAGATGATACAAAAAGCATTGTTCTGAACGGTACCAAAGTACGCCTTCGCCCCGTTTTGATGACGGCTTTTGTAGCATCCCTCGGCTTTTTACCCATGGCCATCAGCAACGGCGCAGGGGCCGAAGTGCAGCGTCCGTTAGCCACGGTCGTCATTGGCGGGCTGTTAATTGCTACTTTTCTGACCTTGTTTGTACTGCCCGTTTTGTACATGGTTTTTGAAAAAGTAAGCATTAAACCTATTAAAAAAACAGCCGCAAGTATTGTTTTACTTTTAGGTTTTTGGGGCAATCATGCCCAAGCCCAAATGCCCATTACCTTGCAGGCCGCCATTGATACAGCCCTGAAAAACAACCTGTTGGTGAAAAATGAAAAACTGATTTCGACTTACCAACAGGAGTTGATAAAAACGGCAAAGAATTTGCCGCAGGCCAATGCCACCGCCGAGATTGGGCAAATCAACAGCGCGTACGTGGACTCAAAAATCGGTATTGGGCAGGCGTTCAGTTTTCCGAAAGTTTATAGCACCCAAAAAAATCTGTTGAACGAAGAATGGAAACGAAGCCTTTTGGCGGTGAACGTACGGGAAGTTTTATTGAAAAAACAAGTAACGCAGGTTTTTTACGGCTTGCTATATCTACAACAAAAGCGGCAATTACTGCAATTTGCCGACACGCTTTACACCGATTTTTTCAAAAGGGCCGAATTGCGTTTGTCGAAAGGTGAAAGCAATGTGCTGGAAAAAGCCACTGCCGAAACCCAGTTGGGACAAATTACGACGCAATTGAATCAGCTTTTGCAGGATATTGACATGATGCAGTTGCAGTTTCAGTTGTTGCTCAATTCGTCCACCACCTTTAGCCCTTCTGCCAACAACTTCAAACTCGCAAGAACGGCCACTGAGATGTCGTTAAACGAGCACCCGTTTATGCAATTGCTAAAACAACAGCAGTTCATTGCGGCGGCCTCTGTTGAGGTTGAAAAAGCACGATTGCTTCCCAATCTTTCTGTGATGTACAACAACGGCAGTATTCGGGGCGTGGGTGCGGACAATAAAACCTATTCGGGAACCCACCGATTCCAGTCGGTGCAGTTGGGCGTTGGGATTCCTATTTTTACGGCCGCTCAAAAAGCCCAAATCAACAGCGCCAAAGTGCTTCAACTCGTGGCCGAAAGCAATTATTCGGTGGGTTTACAATCATTGGATATTGAGTATAAAACGGCTCAAAATCAGTACGATAAATTCGCCCAAACGGTCGCTTATTTTGAAAATACGGCCCTGGCCAACGCCCGTTTGATTACGACCACGGCCAACCAACAGTTGTTTGCGGGAAATATCAATTACCTCGAATGGGTGCAATTGGTAAACCAAGCCACCACTGTGAGAAACGACTACGTAGAAGCCGTTCGGAACCTGAATGAGGCCGTTATTCAACTCAATTATTTCAACAATAAATAGACAATCACCATGAAAAATACATTCATATTCATCACAATTCTTGGACTATTGACCGCCTGCGGAAGCAAAACGACCGAAGAACAAACGGCGACTGCGCCATCCAACAAAAACGCTGTAAAACTCACCGAAATTCAAATCAAAAACGCGGGAATCGTGACGGGAAGTTTAGAGCAAAAACAAATCTCGTCGGTGCTGAAAGTCAATGGGAAAATAGAAGTACCACCCCAAAACGTGGTTTCCATCAGTGTGCCGATGGGCGGTTATTTGAAAAATACGGGCTTGTTGGTAGGCATGAACGTACGTAAAGGGCAATTGTTGGCCGTGATTGAAGACCAGCAGTACATTCAGTTGCAGCAGGATTATTTGACGGCCAAATCAAAAATCAATTTCTTAGAAAACGAGTACCTGCGCCAAAAAGACCTCAACCAAAGCAAAGCCAGTAGCGACAAGGTCTATCAACAATCAGAAGCGGAATTTAGAGGGCAGCGGGTATTGTTGAGTGCGTTGGCCGAAAAACTAAAATTGGCAGGCATCAATCCAACGAAATTGACCGAAGACAATATTTCTCGCACTGTTAGTATTTATTCACCCATCAGCGGTTACGTGTCCAAAATCAACAGCAACATCGGCAAGTACGTCTCACCCACCGAAGTGATGTTTGAACTCATCAATCCGACCGATATTCACCTGGCGTTAAAGGTGTTTGAAAAAGACGTGGATAAGCTGTTTATCGGGCAAAAGATATTGACTTTTACCAATAATCGTCCCGATAAGAAATATGTTTCGGAAGTGATTATGATTGGCAAAGACCTCACTGCCGACCGTGTGAGCGAAGTGCAGTGCCATTTCAAAAATTACGACAAAGCCCTTATTCCAGGCACGTACATGAACGCCGAAGTAGAAGTCAAAAACAGCAGCGCGTATGTATTGCCCGAAGACGCCATTGTGCGCTACGAAGGCAAACACTATGCTTTTATCAAGAAAGCCGCCAATGAATTTGAGATGAAAGAAGTGCAAATTGGCAACACCGAAAACGGTTTTACTGAAATTCTTAATCCTGACAAGACCACTCAAAACTTTGTGGTAAAAGGGGCGTATGCGTTGTTGATGAGTCTTAAAAACAAGTCGGAGGAGTAGTGGAATCCGTCATCATTTAGTTGGGGTTTACGCCTAATTGAGCAAACTCCAACTAAATTTTATTGATCACCCCACCCTTTTGGGGCTTTTTTCATCTTGTACTGGATGGAAGGATTATGAACCATATTAATTCCAAAACCCTAATGTTTACACTAAAAAAAAGACGCTCCAAATAGATGATATGCTACCATGATTTACCACTAAACCTCACAGTATTTTGCCGGAAAGTCAGCTCATAAAAGCCTGTTTGCGAGGAGAAGCGTTAGCGTATGAACGCCTTTATCAACAATATGCCCCCAAAATGATGGTGGTATGTAAGCGGTATGTGAATGATTATGAAGATGCCAAAGACCTTTTACAGGAAGGGTTTATGAAAGTTTTTCAGGAGCTGCACCGCTTTCGCAATGAAGGTTCGTTTGAGGGTTGGGTACGACGAATCATGGTCAATGTGTCATTAGAGCATTACAAAAAAGTTGTCAAACCTGGCCATCAGTTGGACGACATTTCGCTGCTGACCGACCATTTTCAACCCATTGCTGACCAAGATATCGAAAGCCACCTTTCAGCAGAGGAATTGTTACTTTTAGTACAAACCCTACCACCAGCATATCGCATGGTGTTCAACCTGTATGTTTTTGAAGGATTCAAACACCACGAAATCGCTAAGCAGCTGGGTATTGGCGAAGGGACTTCCAAGTCCAACCTACAGGATGCGCGTCGGCTACTACAAAAGAAGATATTGATCATGAACAAAGAAGCTAAAACCCGTTCGATATGAGCGAGCAAAAACCACACAAAATAGACGAGACTTTTCGTTCGATGATTGAACGGATGTCGTTCGAGCCACCCCCGGCCAATTTGGATGGAATGAGAGCCAATGCGCTCCAATTACACCTTGGTAGACTGCGAGCAGAAAATGGCTGGCTTAAAGCGGCTCTGGGCATAGCCATGCTACTGTTGGGAGGTAGCGGGTATGTATTGCTGAAAGGGGAGGCCCCCCCACGGCAGGAATCGGTAGCTCAGCAGATCATAAAAGTCAAAGAAACCGACACCGTTTATATTACCCGAACGGAGCGGGTTTATATTCGAGTACCTATTCCTGAATCCATCAACGACGGGTCTGATTTTGCTCAGGACAATACGAAAGCCATTGATAGTCAATCTAAAAACAATAAAACCTCCCCGAATGAAGAAACAATTACTTTAAGTGAAAGTTATCGAAGTACCGCAAACCCCAAAAGCGGAATTTCTAAAAATACTCCATACGATTCAAAAGATATTGTTGAAAATAATCGGTCCGGCAACCGTAAGCGCAGCATTACCACTAATCAATCCTTCGGTCAAAATTCAAATCGCCGAAAACAGACCGGTAATGTTGAATCCAACAGTCAAAATATGGCTAAAAACCAAGCTCTGGCTGAAAACATCGTGCCACCGACAGCCGACCTAAAACATACGCCCGAGGCGTTGATGGGCGCAGAAAATAACTTACTGAATCTTGCTTTTTTAGAGCCGTTGAATTACTCAATTGTGCCGCATCTGAACATTCCAAAGATTCACGGTATACTTAAAAATCAGTCAGCTGCAAAACTTAAAAAAACTCATCAGCCTTTCAGCAAGAGACTTTCAGTGTCTGTGTATTTTTCTCCCGAGTTAAATAGCCTGCGTCTTAGACGGGATGAAATTGACGCCTTTGAGTATGGTCATGAAAAAATTACAGAGACCCAAGTGGCGGGTTTTCGGGTTGGGATAAAACTATCGGGCAAACTGAGTTTGTTAACGGGTATGGAATACCAAACAATCCGCTTTGAACATGCGGGACTCAGTAAGGAAACCCTGATTGCGCAAGACGTAAACGGTAAACCCACATTCTTAAAAAAAACGGTGTTTGGTATGGCGCAAATCCCTGGAGATTTTTACACGTCCAATCCGATGGTAGGCAGCCGTGTTGTTATTGAAGGAGACGAAGATAATTTCGTGCAGCATTTGCGAATTCCCATGGCGCTTCAGTATGATTTTTACAGCCGAAAACTGCCATGGCGGCTCCAACAAAAAAACATGGGTTTAAAACTCTACACCCTTGTGGGCGGCTATTGGGCTATCCCCACCAAACAGCAAATGAAAGCAGAGATTTACGAGCCCGACGGTCACGATTTTTACAGCACTCTCACCCATTTTCAAAACACAAAACCGTATTTTGGATTCAACGCAGGGGTAGGCGCAGAAATACGTTATGGCCGGCATTGGCAGGTGTTTGGAGAGCCTTACTATCAAGCTGGAATTACCAGCATGGTTCAAAATTTGCCCCTCCGAACGTTTGTTGACGGATTTGGTTGCCGTTTTGGTGTCAAATTTCAGTTAAAATAACAACAGGTTTCCAGTGTTTGAAAGTGTCGGGCGACCATGTCCGGCACTTTTTTTGTCGCCTTGGGCATGCTACCGGGCGGCGTTCCGCACAGACTTGGACAGTCGAGTACTTCGACGCCGACGGCAGCCCGGTAGATGCCTATCTAATCACGGCTAAGGTAGACTCTCCCAAAATAGTGTTAGGAGACGCTCAGGTACTACCAATCTAAGTACCCCATTTCCTACAATTACAACCTGTTTGCTCACTTGCTAACAGGTTCAGACAATTTTAGGGCTTTGTTACCAACTACCCTATTTTTTTATCTTAATTTGTGGACATTCTAAAGTACGGTTATGTCCACCAAATTTTTTACCAACGAAACCGATAATACCCTCCTGCAAAAAATTGAAGGGGTTTTTCAATACAAAAACGTTCACTTTTTTGATGCCCTCGTAGGTTACTTTCGGGCTTCGGGCTATTTCAGAATACGCCCTTTCATTGAGAAAGCCCAAGAAATCCGCATTTTAGTAGGTATCAATATTGATGTTTTGGTGCTCGAAGCCCAGAAAAACGGAGTCATTTTTGAGGCAGACGCCCACCTGTCGCAAGAACAGTTTTTTGAGTCTTTAAAAGAAAACATCCAACAGGCCACCTACTCCAAAACCATTGAGGAGGGAATGCTGCAGTTTATCAGCGATTTGGCCACGGGTAAACTGCAAATTAGGGTACACCCCAAGCAAAATATCCACGCCAAAATCTACATTTTCAGAGAACAAACCAAGCACAGCCACGGCTACGGGTCAGTCATTACGGGGTCGAGCAACCTTACCGATTCAGGCCTCCAACGCAACTTTGAATTTAATGTCGAACTACGCGACGATACTGATATTGCCTTTGCCACCGACACCTTTGAAAAACTCTGGGTTGAAGGTGTACCCGTCAGCGAAGCGTTTGTGGATAAACTCAAACAACAAACCTACCTCAACGATACCTTCACCCCTTACGAGGTTTACCTGAAATTTTTGATTGAATATTTCGGCAAAAGCATTGACTTTGACCCCAATTCCATCAGCGATTTGCCCAAGGGCTTTAAGCGCCTTTCTTACCAGATTGATGCGGTCAACGATGGCTTCAATAAAATGGATAAACACGGAGGTTTTTTCCTTTCGGATGTGGTCGGATTAGGTAAAACGGTCGTCGCTACCCTCATTGCCAAAAAGTTTTACTTCAAAAATGGCTTCCCCGACCACCGCTCTCGTACGTTGATTGTGGTACCACCCGCCCTCAAAGGCAACTGGGAAGAAACCCTCGAAAAATTTGGTTTTGAAAGTTACGAAATCGTAACCAACGGCAGCCTGCACAAAGTACGCAATCCCGAAAAATATGATTTGGTGATTGTGGACGAGGCCCACAAGTTTCGGTCGGATGCTTCTACGGCCTACAACGACCTGCAAAAGATTTGTAAATCGCCTGCCCGCAGGGTATTGCCTGATGGCTCAAAAACCCAAAAGAAAGTAATGCTCGTTTCAGCTACGCCACTCAACAATCGCCCAGAAGACGTAGCGAGTTTGGTGTATTTGTTTCAAGATAGCAAAGATTCTACCCTCGAAGTGGGAAACTTGCAGCACTTCTTCCGCCAACAAATTGACGCTTATCGCAAGGCTAAAAACGAGACTGATTTGACCAAAACGCTGGCCGAAGTAAAACGCATTTATACCGAAATCCGTAACAAAGTCATCGAACCCCTGACCGTTCGACGGACGCGTACCGACTTGCAGATTCACGACCAGTATTCATTAGATTTAGCAGCACAAGGCATTCGCTTCCCTGATGTCAAAGGGCCAGAGAAGATTTTTTATCAGTTAGACCCGCAGCTTGAAAGCCTCTACGACAAAACCATTTGGCTGTTGACTCACCCCACTTTGGGACTTACCTACAACCGCTATCGGGCCATTGGTTTTCTAAAACCAGCCAAAAAGCAGAAGTATAAAAAGGCCGACATGATTGCCACGCAGTTGGCCAAAATCATGAAAACCATGCTCGTCAAACGCATTGACAGTAGCTTTCATGCTTTCAAGGCGTCATTGGGACGGTTTTTGCAGGCCAATCAAGCCATGATTACCATGTTTGAGCAAGGCCGTATTTTTATTGCCCCCAACCTCCCCGTGAGCGAGTACATCAACGACGGCAAAGAAGACGAACTATTAGATTTGGTATTGGAACGGCAACTCGACGACCCCACCATCGAAATTTGCGCCCCCGATGATTTTGAAGTAGGTTTTGAAAGCGGCCTCCAACAAGACCAAGAAATATTAACCCAATTGGTCATGCTTTGGGAGGGAATTGGCGACAAAGACCCCAAGCTCGACACCTTTGTTGAGTACCTCAAAAATCGCTTGTTTACCGACATCAACCACGAAAAAAAGTTGGTCGTATTCTCTGAAAGCAAAGAGACCACCGACTATTTGGCCAAGAAATTGCCCCAATTTATTGAAGAAAAAATCTTGACCGTGGACAGCCACACCCGCAAAGACCGTATGCCCATTATTCGGGAAAATTTCGACGCCAATTTCTCGGGTATCAAACGCAATGATTACCAGATGGTTATATCTACCGAAGTACTGGCAGAGGGGGTAAACCTACACCGTGCCAACGTCATCGTCAATTATGATACGCCCTGGAATTCCACCCGACTCATGCAGCGCATCGGGCGGGTCAATCGCATTGGGTCGGTGGCCAAAGAAGTACACGTCTTTAACTTTTTCCCAACGGCGCAGGTGGACAACGACATTGAGCTACAGAAAAAAGCCCTGATGAAATTGCAAGCCTTCCACGCAGCCTTGGGTGAAGATAGTCAAATTTACAGCCCCGACGAAACCCCCGAAACTTTCGGGCTTTTTGACAAAGACCCCGACGAAGAAAAAGATGAGAAGTTGGAATACTTGATGAAAATCAGAGAATTGAAAGAAAAAGACCCCGACTATTTCCGTAAGATTCAACAAATGCCGCTGCGGGCAAGGGTAGGCCGCAAAGACAAAACCCAACGCAATGAAACCATCAGCTTCATCAGAAACCACAAGCGCGATGCCTTTTTTTATGTGAAGACCAACGGAGAAGTGCTACCCCTCTCTTTTTTGGAAGCCGTCAAGAAATTTCAAGCCACCGAGTCTGAAAAAGCTATCCCATTGCACCCCACCCACCACGAACAGGTACAAACTGCCATCGGGCAGTTTCAGGCGGATATTGAGCGGGAAGCAAGCCCCGAACACAAAATAGACATTACCCCTGGCCCCAACGAAAAGAAGGCCCAAGACTACCTCAACGGCTTTTTGAACGTCCCGCACTTGGGCCCAGACGAAAAAACCTTGCTCCTTTTGGCCAAAGAAGCCCTGCAAAAAGGCTGGTACCAAAACCTACAACGCGACATCAATAAATTGCAAAAAAACCAGAAAACAGCCAAATTGAAACTGTCGGTTTTGCTGGACGAGTTGCTCAAAATCTTGAATAGTTATAACTTACAGACCCGCCAAAACCCCGTAGCCAAAACCAAAGCCACCCCCAAAGACCTTATCCCCAAAATCATCATTTCTGAAAGTTTCAACGCATGACCCCCGAATCACAACATATTGATTACAAAAGCATTCGTATCATACAGAAAGGCGAGAGCGGTTTCAAAGACTTGGCACAAGCGGCTGTTTGTTTTGCCAATGCGCAAGGCGGCAAACTCGTTATTGGCATTGAAGATGTGAATAAGATGCCACCGAGTGAACAAACCATCAACGTAGAAGACATCAACAAAACCCTTACCCGAATTCGCTCTCTTTCTTTTAATGTGGGTTTAACCGCCAGCGATGTGTTGACACATCCCAACGGAGGGCAGTATTTTGAACTTACTATTTTACCGTCTTCTAAAACCATTGCCACCACCAACGATGGCAAAATTTACCTGCGAGTAGGTGACCAATGCCACGCGGCCCGTAGCGAAGACCTCGTAAGGATAGCCGCCGAAAAAGATGCTTTTCAGTGGGAATTGCAATTGCGAAACGTTTGGTTAAATGACATTCCTGCCCAACATCTGACAAAATTTGCCAACGAGATTAGACAGTCGCCAAGGGTAAAGGAGAGCATAAAACAAAGAAGTGATGTCGAAATTGCCGAGCATTATAACCTCATCAACAGCGAGCAACTAACAAACTTGGGCATTTTGTGGCTTGGCAATGCTTCCCAACGCAGCCGATTGGCGTATCCACTCACGATACAGTATTTGGTTTACAATGACTTAGAGGAGAAAGTCCGTAAATTAGATTGGCACGATTACGCCCTCAACCCCAAAGAACTATTACAAGAAATCGAAAAAGAAGCCATCGAACTTACCTATTACCATGAGTTCCAAGACGGACTTTTCCAGCGCAAACCCATTCGATTTTATGACGAACGGGTCATCAGAGAGCTACTCATCAATGCCTTTGCGCACAAAAGCTACACCATATCAGGCGATATTTTTATCAGTGTTTATGTGGATAGACTGGAAATTAAAAACCCAGGCGGGCTATTGATGGGTATTTCCAAAGATAACATTCTGCACAAAACCGCCCGACGGAATCCTCATCTCATCAAAATCTTTCACGACCTCAACCTGATGGAAGGAGAAGGCTCAGGCTTTGATTTACTGTATGAAATCAGCAGCCGTAATGCCAAACCCTTTCCTATCGTTGAAGCCGACTTTGACAGTGTCAACGTGGTGCAGGAATCTAAAATCCTGGACGAATCAAGCATTGCGCTACTCGAATACGTATCGAATCACTATCAACTATCGCAACGTGAGTTTATCGCATTGGGTATCGTGTCGAGATGGCAAAAAGTCTTGACTACTCAACTCTACAAGCAGCTACAATTGCCAGAAGAAGAACGCCTTAGAAGTTACGTAAGTCGCTTAACCGAACAAGGTTTGCTCATCAGCCGTGGCCTTAAAAAAGGTACTGAATACCTCATCAACCCACAATTGGTGGCCAATGCCCGACTCAATGTCAAAGCCAGCCTGAAAGTCATAGAACCGCACCGCCTCAAAGCCCTGATCATTGAAGAATTACGCCTCAGGCCCCAAAGCAGCATCGAAGATATTCATCAACGCTTTGAAGAAATTGACCGCAAGGATATTCAAAAAGCCGTGTATAAATTAGTAGAAGAGGGCGAATTAGAATATTCAGGAGGTAAAACGTATCGTAAATACGAACTGGCAAAAAAAAAAAGAAATAAAAAATAAATGAAAAAGAAAAAGATTCAAATAGTTGATTTTTAAATAGTTAATTATTTTTATTTCTTTTTTGTAACATAAAAAAATGAAAAGAAAATAGTCTAAAATAACCATCTCTGAAAGTTTTGACGCATGGATATAACACGAGCTTGCTTGACAATACCCGCACAACCGCTACTTTCAGAGAAAATCTAATTATGCAACAGCCTGTTGCACAATTACAAGACAACGATTAACGAATTGACAGAAATACCCATGACCGAAAAAGAACTCAAAGAAAAACTTCACGAGCCATATCGCCTCCACACTTGGCAGGAGATCGTTCGTCATATATTCAAAAACCCAACCCTCTTTACCACCGAGGCGGCTTTGCCATTGTTTGAAAATGTGGAGTATGTGCAAAAAGCTTTTCAGTTTGGTACAGTATCACTGCACGACGACCGACAATTAGCCCTGATTGATGTCAAACTAAGCAGCAACAAAGTCATCTCAAAAAATAGGGTTCAGCTTCGTGAACTTATCGCCAAGTATGTAGATGGAGGCAAGTTTCAGGGCATTTTGGCTTTATTTCATTCTGCTGATACCACCCAACAAGATTACCGACTCACTTTCATTGCCAAAAGTAGCTCGTTTAATGAGGAGGGTGAGTTTGTAACCAAACAAACCTACCCAAAGCGTTATACCTATATTTTAGGCCAAAATGAGTCCTGTACCACCGCTGCCCAACGACTCACCAAATACTTAGGCGACAACAATCGGGCGGCATTGAAAGATGTCATTGAGGCATTCTCGGTTGAGAAACTCTCCAATGACTTTTTTGCCGAATACAAGTACAACTACGAAAAAAAGTTTTTGGCTCACCTTATGCCGCTCAAAAACACCGTTTTCGAGGGCAACGACAAAGCCGTGAGAGACTTTTGCAAACGCTTGCTTGGGCGTATTGTGTTCCTGTATTTTGTTCAGAAAAAACGCTGGTTGGGGGCTACCGTTGGCCAAGACCACTGGGAGGGCGATACCAATTTTTTGCTCTCGCTTTTCAAGGAAGTACAGGCACAAGACCAAACATCCGCGTTTTATTCGCATTGGCTTTCAAAGCTGTTTTTTGAGACGCTCAATACCAAACGAGAAGGGGATTTATTCAGGATGCCAACGGGCAAGCAAGTGAAAGTGCCGTATCTCAACGGGGGGCTTTTTTATGGTAAAAAAGAGCCTGAGGCGTCCCTCATCTCGTTTCCTGCCCACTTTTTCCATCAAAATGATGATAAAAAAGCCGATAAACCCAACGAAAGAGGGCTTTTCGACTTTATGAATAGCTTCAACTTTACGATTTATGAAGACAGTCCCGAAGACCAGACTGTGGCCGTTGACCCTGAAATGCTCGGACACATCTTTGAAAACTTGCTCGAAGAAAACCGTGAAAAAGGTGCGATTTACACCCCAAAAGACAACGTACATTTCATGTGTCAGCAAAGCCTGATTCATTACCTAAATGTACACCTCAATCCCAAGAACAACCCTACCATTGAAAGCCAAATCAGGCAAGTAGTGGTGCAGAAAAATATCAACAATATTCCAGAAGATTTACTAATTGACATTGACAATAGGCTCGAAAAAATCAAAATCTGCGACCCTGCCATTGGCTCGGGCGCATTTCCGATGGGACTGCTGCAGGAGATTTTTGCCATCAAAGAAATTATTTATTTTGCCCGAGGCTTCAAAAGCTACTCGTCGGCCAAGGTCAAAGAAAATATCATCCAGAAATCTATTTATGGCGTGGATTTGGACGCAGGTGCCGTGGACATTGCCCGCTTGCGCTTTTGGTTGTCGTTGATTGTGGACGAAGAAAAACCCCGCGCCTTGCCCAACCTCGACTACAAAATCGTAGAAGGCGACTCGCTTGTGCCCAAGTTTGAAAACCAGATTGTAGAAATTGAATGGAACAAATCACATACCACCAGTAATCAATTTCTCTTGGAGGGCATTCGGGACTCACTCAGAAAAGTGGTAGAGAAACAGCGTGCGTTTTTTAGCCTCAACGACGACGACACCCAGCCGCACCCCACCAAAGAAGCGCTGCAACAAGAGATTAGAGACATAAAGATTGATTTGCTGATTAATCAACTGGCATTGAGCCAATTAGAGGCCAGTGCTACCAATGTATCGCAAGGGGGATTATTTGCTTTGCCCAAATCGAAAGCCGAGCAAAAAGCCGAAGAAGACCTCCGCCAACGTACCGCAGGCTATGAAGAGTTGATTGTTAAATTGCGAGCATTGAAGCAAAACCCAGAAATGCCTTTGCGATTCTTTGATTGGAAACTCACCTTTGCCGAAATCCTCAACGAACAAGTGACCGACGAAAAAGGCTTCGATATTGTCATTGCCAATCCGCCTTATATGCGGGTGCAGGGCATACAGGCCAACTTGACCGACGAGAAAAAATACATCGAAACCGAAAAAGATTACCGCGAGATTACGACGGGGGCGTATGAATTTGCCAACCTGTTTTTTGTGATGACCGTCAAGAAACTGTCCAAAGAAAACGGCAGCAATTGCTTTATTTTTCCCCACAAATTCTTCAATTCTGATAGTTCTGCTCCCTTCCGTAGTTTTTTACGGAAAGGCATGTACATTGACAAAATTGCCCATTTTGGAGCCAATCGGGTCTTTAACGATGCCGATACCTACGTTTGCATTGCTTTTTTTTCCAAAAAAGCCAATGCAGGTTTTAAACTCCAAAAATTTGCCCACCGAACCAATTTTATCCCACACCTCAACGACGAATCTCGCTACGAATTTATCAGCTACGAAACCCTCGACCGCGCCGCCAAAGCCTACGGAGGCAACCAGTGGATATTTTTCAGAACCGCCGAAGAATACCAAATCTTTGAAAAGATATATCAACATTCGAGTAAAATAGAGGAAGTATTTGAAGATATATTTCAAGGAATTGCCACCAGCAACGACAATCTATTTTTGATTGAGGTGGAACGAGAAGATGAGGGATATTTATACGGCAAAAACAAACTCAGTGACCGAGTGTGGCAAGTAGAAAAGGCGTTTTTTAAGCCCATGCTGCGCGGGCGCGATGTACAACGCTACGCCCCTTTACACACCGATAATTACGTCTTTTTTCCGTATCAGGTACAAAACAAAAAAGCTGCGGTAGTACCCCTCAAAACCTTTGAGGACAATTATCCCTATACGTTCCAATACATCATGGAGCAAGAAGCCATTTTTAAAGCGCGAGAAAGCGGGAAAGCGGCCAAAATGTCCCATTGGTACGAGTATATTTATCCCAAAAACCTTGTCAAGTTTGAGCAGCCTAAGCTTTCCAGCATGGAAATCTGCACCACCCACCCCAACGTGACGTTCAATGAAGGTAATTTTTATCATAATACAAAAGTGTATAGTTGGGTCAAAAAAGAAAATATTTCAGCGAGTTACGAATACCTTTTGGCCATTGCCAACAGTGCTGTACTATGGTGGTTTTTGAAAAACACGGGCGATACCCTTCAAGGCGATGCAAGAACACTTAAAACCAATTATCTCAACCCATTTCCCATCCCCTTGGCCGTCAGTACGCACTACCAAGAAGCCATTGCGCACTTGGTAAAATACGTCATCTACCTCACCGATACGGCACACCCTCAGGTTCACCCGAGCATTGGCAATGGTGCCGTGGCTCAATACCTGCGGCAGGTCATAGACGGCTGTGTGTTTGAGTTGTATTTTGGCGAAGAAATGAAAGCCAAGCGCATTGACATCTTGCCGTTTGTCGCTACCGAAATCAAGCCCTATGACGGGCAGCCGCAAACCATTTTGCAGGTATATCAGCAGTGGCAACGGCCCGATAGCCAAGTTAGGAATCGCCTCAAACTCATGGCCATCGAAAGCCCTCATACCATAGCCCACATTCTGAATGTATGAAAA
>NZ_JAIXST010000080.1 GCF_027484545.1 Runella sp.
AAATACAAAAAAATATCGCCTGCTATGAAACAAGGCTTGACAAAACGTATCTATTCGCTCGAAGAAGTGCTCATGATGAGACCTTTAATGATTGCCATAACTTAGTGTTCCAGTACCTATTATTTTTAGCTTTCAAATAAGATTTGTAGAGATTTCCCACGCAGTAAAGCAAATGCTCATCAGAAATGAAATCAACGTATTTATTTTTCATTTAGATTAAGAGTTAATAATTAGGGGAGCAATATAGGATTTTTTTATAGCTAAAAACAAATGATTGATATACATTGATTGTGGAGTCTATCTACTACTCAAAACCCCACCCCCTTCAAAAAAGCCGCCATTTTATTCATCAATTCTTTCTTCGCATACGCCTGGCTGGAATGCCCTGCGTTGGGAATAAATTCAATCTGAACAGGTAGGTTTTTGCTTTTGTACACACTCATCAATTCGATGGATTGATTGATGGGCACTTGGATGTCCTGCTCGCCGTGAACGATAAAGAGAGGAGGAGCGCCGGCATTTACCTGATAGACCGGGCTGGCGAGTTTGGCCAATTCAGGCACCTGTTCTACGGGTTTGCCCAACAAAATCGCCAAGGCCGGCAAACGCACATTCAAACCGTGAGGAGTGGATTGTGTGAGGATGGTCAAAAAATTGGTGGGGCCAAAGAAATCAATGCAGGCCTGTACTGAAGACGAGGTAGAGGTGTAACTTCCAAGGGTACCTTCCAACGTTGGATTGTTGTTGGTAGTCGCAACCAAGGCTGCTAAATGCCCGCCCGAAGAAGCGCCCCAAATAATGATTTTATCGGCTTTGTAACCATATTTGGCGGCGTTGGCTCGTAAAAAACGGATGGAGGCTTTAATGTCATGAATTGGTCCGGGAAAGGCTTTTTCGGTACTTGCCCGAAAATCAACACTTGCCAAGGCGTAGCCGTGTTCCAACATCCCCAAAGGCGGTTTTTCTTTGCTTCCCGAATGCCACGCCCCGCCATGAATCCAAACGATCAAATAAGGTTCTTTTTGCTCTTTGAGCTTATAAATATCCAGTTGAAGCTTTTTTCCGTCGGCTTCGGCATACACAATGTCTTTCACACCTATTGTGTCTTTTTGGGCTTGCATAGAGAACGAAAGAAACGAAAGCACAACAAATAAAGAGATAATTCTCATTTTCTATGGGTTAGGGTTTTATCCCCCGATAGGGCACATTAATATCCACTTTGCCTTTCCACTTTTTAGGGATTTTCTTGCCCAATTCCCGATGAATGGCGTTGATAACCAATCGCTGAAACGACTCTACCGCAAAATCTTCGGGGTGGCCCATGGTAGTCATAAAAACTTTGCCGCCAAAACTGTTTTTCCACGTCCACGCCACGGGATTTTCGATGGCTTTGGGATTGTTGGGATTCACGGATTTTCCCATTAATAACCACTGAGCGCCCGCCGCTGGATAATCGGGTTGCACTTTATACAACCATGAAGCAACGTGAAAAGTAGGGGCAACGCCCGTCAAAATAGGATTGGCAGCGGCCGCAGGAATGATAGACACATCGGTGGTACTTTCGTGACCGTAATGGGTGTGGTTGGCTTTGCCGCCCC
Organism: Runella sp.; assembly: GCF_027484545.1. Classification (GTDB taxonomy): domain Bacteria; phylum Bacteroidota; class Bacteroidia; order Cytophagales; family Spirosomataceae; genus Runella. Next base: position 1,599 of record NZ_JAIXST010000080.1, read on the forward strand.
AGCCCGGAGGCGCTCCGAAGGCCAATTCTGCAAATGCATTCCATTTTTCGGATTCGTGGCCTTTGGGGAAATTGAACGAGTGCGTGGTGGTACGGAAACCGATCATCGGTTTGCCCGAACGCATGTATTTATCAATGTGAGCGAGTTGGTCGGCAGGAAGTTGACGCCAGCGTAAAAAGAAAACCGCTAAATCGGCTTCCTCCAAGGCTTCTAAGCCAGGAATGTTTTTTTCAGCGTTTTGGTCGGGATACGATTTGAGTATTTTGGTGCGAAAACCGTAGTTTTTTTCTAATTCTGCCGCTAATAGCGGAAGGGTTTGTTCGCCGCTGTACTCATGGTCACCACACACAAAGACAATGAGGGGCTTTTTAGCTTTAGCACCGGAATGCGCCTGTACTTTGCTTACGAGAAGCACGACAAGTTGTAAGGCGAATAGGAAGATAATTTTTTTCATAAAAGACAGATTAAGGAAACTATTGTTTTGATAAAGAAACAGTAATTCGTAAAGTCAGCGCCTTGGTCGGATTTACTGCTACGCCGATTAGGAATTGAGCATTATAATCCATACGGCCCTTCCTTTTACCGATTAAGTAACCTTAAACTTTGATCATGAAAAACTACGGTGTCTTTATTGTACTGATTGCCTTTGGTCTTTTTTTGCCAAGCCACACTTTTCTAAAAACACGCCCTACCCAAACCTACAACGCCGACGTAATCATTTACGGAGGTACCTGCGCAGCCATCACGGCAGCGGTGCAGGTGAAAAAAATGGGAAAAACGGTCATTATTGTCTCACCCGACAAGCACTTGGGAGGATTGTCAGCGGGCGGTTTGGGATTTACCGATACGGGAAACAAAGAAGTAATTGGCGGATTATCGCGCGAGTTTTATCAACGCCTTTACGCACATTATCAAAAAGAAGCTTCCTGGAAATGGCAGAAAAAAGAAGAATACGGCAACAAAGGCCAGGGAACTCCCGCTATTGACGGAACCAACCGTACGATGTGGATTTTTGAACCTCACGCGGCCGAGCAGGTATTTGAGGATTTTGTGAAAGAGAATAAACTAACGGTGTATCGCAACGAATGGCTCGACCGTTCGGCCAAAGGAGTGGTGAAAAATGCGGGAGCCATCACATCTTTCCGAACCTTGAGTGGCAATGTGTACCAAGGAAAAATGTTTATTGATGCCACGTACGAAGGTGACCTCATGGCCGCCGCAGGAGTGAGTTATCACGTGGGGCGGGAGGCCAACAGTGTGTACGGAGAAAAATGGAACGGCGTACAAACCGAAGTTTTTCAGCACGGGCATTATTTTAAAAAGCCGGTAAGTCCGTATAAAATAGCCGGCGACCCCAAAAGTGGACTCTTGCCCGAAATTTCGGCGGAAGAACCGGGAGAGAAAGGTTCGGGTGATAAAAAATTACAGGCGTATTGTTTTCGGATGTGCCTCAGCAATCACCCCGACAATCGGATTTCGTTTTCAAAACCTGTAGGCTACGATGCTGCCCGGTATGAGTTGGTTGCTCGGGTTTTTGCTACGGGTTGGCGGGAAACGTTTGATAAATACGACCCTATTCCCAACCGCAAAACCGACACCAATAACCACGGGCCGTTCAGCACCGATTATATTGGCAAAAATTATGATTATCCCGAAGCTACTTACGAGCGAAGGAAAGAAATCATCAAAGACCATGCGTTGTACCAAAAAGGCTTACTGTATTTTTTGCAAAACGACCCCAGTATCCCGGCTGATGTACACCAACAAATGCAGCAATGGGGCTTGCCCAAAGATGAATTTACAGACAATAATAACTGGCCGCATCAACTGTACATTCGCGAAGCCCGGCGTATGAAAGGCGAATTTGTGATGACCGAAGCCGATGCGTTGGGTAAAACCAAAGTGCCCAATTCGGTGGGGATGGGTTCCTATTCACTAGACTCTCACAATGCCCAGCGCTACGTAAAAAAGGACGGCTTTGTACAAAATGAAGGAGACATCGGCGTTCATCCCGATAAACCTTATTCGATTGCATACGGGGCTATTTTGCCGAAAGAAAATGAGTGTAAAAACTTGCTTGTTCCTGTTTGTTTATCAAGCTCACACATCGCTTACGGCTCCATCCGGATGGAGCCGGTATTCATGATTTTGGGGCAATCGGCTGCTGCGGCGGCTGTCTTGTCTATTGAAAATAAGGTAAGTCCTCAAAAACTTCCTTACGAAAAACTCCAGGCTGTGCTTTTGAAAGAGAAACAACGTTTGGAGTGGTAGTTGAATTTGGCAGAAACAAAGTAGATTTTAACGAAAAACACGTTTTATGGCTACTATAAAACCGCTTGACATTTCGAATGATTCAAATTAACCCCACCCTTACGCCCTCTGATTTATCGGCTAAATTGCAGCGGTTTTGGGAGCTTTCGGCTCAGAAAATCCGTTTGATTGAACACAACTACGACGTTTCCAAAGGCTCTCCCGTTTTTACCGTACAGGGAAAATACAGCACCCGCGGCTGGACCGAATGGACGCAGGGTTTTCAATTTGGCTCGGCTATTTTGCAGTTTGACGCCACTGGAGAAACTGATTTTCTGGAATATGGACGCAAAAATACCCTCGCCGTCATGGCTCCGCATGTGAGCCACATTGGCGTGCACGACCACGGATTCAACAACGTCAGCACCTACGGGAATTTGCTTCGCCTGATGCACGAAGGAAAAATTGAGTTCAATGAGTGGGGAAAGAATTTCTACGAATTAGCCCTCAAAATTTCGGGAGCGGTGCAGGCAAGTCGCTGGACAGGCATTAAAAACCGCGACGGCGGACCGGGTGGATACATTCATTCTTTCAACGGCGCTCATTCTTTGTTTGTCGATACCATTCGCTCTTGTCGGGCCTTAGTAGTCAGTCATCAATTAGGACACGTTTTTCAGGGCGAGGGAGACGTGAAAATCAATCTGCTCGAACGCGCCTTACTGCACATCAAAGCGACTGCCGACTTTTCGGTATTTTACGGCGAAGGCCGCGATTCGTACGATATGTGGGGACGTACTGCCCACGAAAGTATTTTTAACGTCAAAGACGGTAACTTTCGTTGTCCCAATTCGCAACAGGGATATACCGGTTTCAGTACTTGGACGCGCGGTTTGGCGTGGGCCATGTGCGGTTTTCCGGAGCAGTTGGAAGCATTGGAAAGCTTTTCGGATGCAGAATTAATGCCTTTCGGCGGGCGTGAAGCTATTGAATCCATGATGCTCAAAGCGGCCCGTGCTACCTGCGATTTTTACATCGAGCATACACCCATCAACGGCGTTCCTTACTGGGATACCGGCGCGCCAAACTTGTATAAATTAGGCGATTATCTTGACAAACCAGCCGACCCATTTAATGATTTTGAACCCGTCGACAGTTCTGCGGCCGCCATCGGAGTGCAGGGGTTGTTACGTTTAGGTAAATATTTAATGGATAGAGAAAAAAGCTCCCCTCATCCTGAAAGGAGAGGGGTTGGGGGTGAGGTTAATGAAGGAAAGAGATACTGGCAAACAGGTTTAACAGTTTTGGACTCTTTATTAGAAGAGCCTTATTTAAGTACTGACCCCAATCACCAAGGGCTTTTGCTGCATTCCATTTACCACCAACCCAACGGTTGGGATTATGTACCGGAAGGCAGTAAAATTGCGTATGGCGAATCAAGTATGTGGGGCGATTATCACATTCGCGAAGCAGCGCTGTATGTACAAAGAATGATCAACAACGAGCCTTATTACGCATTTTTAAATTGTGTAAAGTAAATGATAAGTCATTAACCGCACGGGCGGCCCCGTAAATCACTCATTCACTCATTCATCATTGCTTTAATGTCTACTAAATACAAACCAAAATATACCCGAGTAGCGCAACTCAAAACGGCGGCGGATCTTAAAAAGCATTTGGAGTCGAATGGCATTGATTTGTCGTTTGATGAAACGTTATTGCCGCCGGCGGAAAGTCCTTTCAATACCGCAATCCCTTTAAAATCAGGTAAAACCATTGGCAACAGTCTTTGCATTTTACCCATGGAAGGGTGGGATGGAACTTTGGACGGAAAACCTACCGAATTTACCAAAAACCGCTGGGTGAAATTTGCCGTGAGTGGGGCTAAGCTGCTATTTGGCTGCGAAGCGGTGGCAGTATGTCACGAAGGGAAAGCCAATCCCAATCAGTTAGTGATGAATGAAGACAACTTTGAAGAGTTTGTCAACCTCCGTCAATTGATTTTGGATAAACATACTGAGAAATTCGGCTCTACTGACGGCTTGGTCATTGGTTTGCAACTGACGCATTCGGGGCGTTTTTGTAAGCCCAACAGTCACAAGAAATTTGAGTCTAAGATTCTATATTCACATCCGTTCCTGAATCAAAAATTTGGCATGGAAGCCGATTACCCTGTGCTGACCGACGAAGAAATTGATGAAATTATTGAACTGTATGTTAAGGCGGCTGTTTTGGCGCAAAAAGCAGGTTTTGATTTTGTAGATATCAAACATTGTCACGGCTATTTAGGGCATGAATTTCTGAGTGCCGTGGACCGACCCGGTAAATACGGCGGTAGTTTTGAAAACCGTACGCGTTATTTACGCAACATCGTAGCGGGGATTGAACAAGCCGCGCTCGGCTTGGAAATGGGCATTCGGGTAAGTGCGTTCGACTTTTTACCGTTCAAAAAAGGCCTGAATGAACAGGGCGAACCCGAAAAAGCAGAAACCTATCCCTATGCTTTCGGGGGACGGGAAGACGGATTGGGAGTTGATTTAGAGGAGCCAAAAGCATTTTTGGGACTGGCGCAAAGCCTTGGAATTCAAATGATTTGCATCACCGGCGGAAGCCCTTACTATAATCCGCATTTGATGCGTCCTGCCTTGTTTCCTCCTTCAGACGGCTATCAACCGCCCGAAGAGCCGTTTAATGGTGTAAAACGTCAAATTGATGTAACTGCCGAGTTGAAAAAGGATTTTCCGGAATTGGTTATTATTGGTTCTGGATACTCCTATTTGCAGGAGTGGCTTCCCAATGTCGCTCAATATGTATTGCGCACTGGTATGGCCGACAGCGTAGGTTTTGGACGCATGGTGTTGTCGTATCCTACCATGCCCGACGACATGATGAATGGCCGCACCATGACGCGAAATCTGATTTGCCGAACGTTTTCCGATTGCACCACTGCACCCAGAAATGGCATCATTTCAGGTTGTTACCCGTTAGACCCGTTCTATAAAAAACGCCCTGAAGCGGAGGAGTTGAAGGCGATTAAGGAGAGTTTGTAACTATTTTGATAATATGGCAAAAGAAAACACAGAAGATTTAAACACATTTCTTAGTGTTTTTGATGAAAGCATTCGAGAGAAAGTGTTTTGGTTGCGGGAATTTGTTTGGGATTTGTACCCCGAAGCCAATGAACTGATCTATGACAATTACAATGCCGTGGCGTTTGGTTGGTCAATTACTGATAAATTGGGCGATTTGTTGGTTCATCGTCACATTTGGTGAAAGTCGGGGTTTCCCATCAGGATGACTCTTTTGCGGAGCAACTCAAAACTCGCTCTTCCATACATCTGACGCTTGATATTTTTGAGCCTGTTTACC
>NZ_JAIXST010000108.1 GCF_027484545.1 Runella sp.
AATTAGGGCAAAATCATTTAGGTAGTTTTGTACTTTTCTTAGAAAAGGCATTTGAATATTTTAATCGTGTTTTTGAAAAGAAAAAATACTCTTTAATCTTAAATGTACCCTAATATAATGGAAAGGACATTATGTTGGAAAAGGCAAATAGATAAAATTCATGTCAATCGCATTCCCTCAAATCCCCCACCTCAAAATCAAAAAATCAGATATATGGATTTTGGCAGTTTGCTTTATTCTGATTTGCCCATTTTTTATTGAAGATTTTGTGGAATATTACCGCCAAAATGGGGGGTGGCGGCTGTTGGTGTATGTTGTATATACGTTTGGAAATCCGCTGTTTACTACCCTTGTTGTTGTGTTTGTATTCACGCCTTTTTTTATAAAAAACAAGCAATTCTTTTTTTACATAATTCTTCTTTTGGTATTTCTTTTGGGGGATGCCATCTTAGCTAAATACGTTGCTATGCTGATTTGTGGCTGTACGTTAAAAGTCGATTCAGATACTGTTACCACCGTTATGCAATACAATGTTATGATGGCTGCTCCAATTTCTATGATATTGATTATCAAGCAATTTGTAGAAGCCCAAAGCCGACTTTTAATGGCTGAAAAAGAAAAAAAAGAGGCCGAACTTAAATTGTTAAAACAGCAAATAGACCCTCATTTTCTGTTTAATAACCTGAACGTACTGGGCGCATTGATTGAACAGGATAAAGATTTGGCAAGTGAATATCTGAATCGTTTTGCGAGCCTTTATCGCTATATTATCAGGCACAAAGAGGAAGATGCTGTACTGTTGGATGAGGAATGGAAGTTTACTCGAAATTATATCTACTTGTTACAACAGCGGTTTGGAAACGCTTATAATTTTGAACAGTTTAAGGAAGCGCCAACAACTTTACTCATTAACCGTTTTGTGCCGCCGGGGGCAATTCAAACGCTTATTGAGAACGTTGTAAAACACAATCAGGGTAATGTGACTGACTCGCTTGTGGTACAAATAAGGTTTGAGGATGAATATCTTACAGTCAAAAATGAAGTTAGAGTAAAACTTACGAGTGTTTCTTCCACCCAAACTGGCCTGGAAAATCTGAAAGCCCGTTATCAATTATTGTCGGACAAAAAGTGGATAATTAGCAATATGGATGGTTTTTTTGAAGTAAAAATACCCCTCTTAAAATCGGTATGAAAATCCTTATTATCGAAGATGAAGAAATAGCCAGATTGCAATTGATAAGCTATATTCACAAATTTAATGCTGAATTTGAGATCGTAGCTACCCTGCGAAGCGTCAAAGAAGCATTGGCTTGGTTTACAAAAAATGAAAGACCGGACCTTATTTTTTCAGATATTGAATTGTTGGATGGCAATGTTTTTGAATTATATGCCAATATATCAGTCAAATCTCCCATCATTTTTACTACAGCTTACGACCAATTTCTGTTACGTGCTTTTGAAACTAATGGCATTGCCTATCTATTAAAACCATTTGGTTATCAAAAAGTCAGTACCGGTTTGGAGAAATTTTTTGCTCTTCAAAAATCGTTTGCACCCCCACATGAAACGCTTAATTTGTCATTGATAGAGCAGCTTAAAGAGGCCATTCAGTCAAGTGCAAAAACGTATAGACAACGTTTTACAGTGAAAATGCGAAATGGTATCCACCTTTTGCCCGTCGAAGAAATTGCTTATTTTCAATCTGAGGATGGTATGACGTTTGCGTTTGGAATGAACCAACAAAAATACCCGCTCAATGGTACACTCAACGATATCGAAGAAAATCTAAACCCAAAACACTTTTTTAGAATCAATAGAGGAGAGATTATTAATGTAGTTTTTATCGAAAAAATAGAATCCCATTTCAATGACCGTCTATTTGTTAAACTCCAAACTGTGAGTAAGGGCTTGATTGTCAGTGCTAATCGTGTGCCAGAGTTTAGGAAATGGTTGGAGACATAGGCGTGAGAAAAATAACCTAAATCTTCAAGATTGGAATAGTCTTGGTAAAAGCGGAAGATTATCCGATTACAGTCAGCAATTCGCTGATCATCATGGCCGTAGCCCCCCATACTTGATGTCCCTGAATGTCGTAAAAAGGGGCATCAATGCTTACTCCGCGTACATCAAGCAGGGTGGAGCCGACAATGGTTTCGTCCATCATTTCATTCAAGCTAACTTCCAATACTGCTTCTACTTCACGCGGGTCGGGGTAAAAATCGGGTCGGTAGGATAATTTTCCAATAACCGGTAAAACAAAAAAATTGCTTGGCGGAATGAACAATTCGGTGAGTTGACCCAATATCTGTACATCAGAGGCTTTGATGCCTATTTCTTCCTGAGCTTCGCGCAGAGCAGTGCGAATGAGGTCTTCGTCCGTTTTTTCGTAACGCCCACCTGGGAAAGCCATTTGTCCAGCATGAACTCCGTCGTATTTGGGACGTAAAATCAGTGGGGCAAAAACTTGGTCACGGTACGGATAGAATAAAATCAAGACAGCTGAGCGACGCGTTTTTTCGTTAGGTTGAGTTTTGAGCCGGAGCCGCGTTGCCGATGCCATTTTGAGATGGGCTTCGGGCCCCGGCAACGGTTGTCGGAGTTGTAATTGGAGATGATTTATAAAGTCGTTAAAGGGCATCGGGAGTGTCAGGGCTCATTACGAATGCGCAAGTTAAATTAACTACGCATTTAAAATAATATTTGGTTCAAAAACTAAACATTTTATCTCCCAATATTTATCTGCCGTATCTTTTTACCAGTTGTTCGACCACAAAAGTGCCATCCAGTGCCGCCGACATGATGCCGCCGGCATAACCGGCTCCTTCGCCGCAAGGATACAAACGTTTGGTTTGAAGGTGCTCGGCGGTGTCGCGGTCACGGGGGATACGTACCGGTGAAGAAGTACGGCTTTCTGCACCGATAAGTTGCGCCTCGTTGGAGACATAACCACTCATTTTTTTTCCAAAATCCTGTAAGCCCTGTCTCAACGGCTCGGAAATGTGTTCGGGTAGATACTCTCTCAAATCAAGTGATTGCAGACCGGGCTGGTACGAAGTTTCTAACAATTTAGAGGAAACTTTTCTTTTGACAAAATCCAAGACACGTTGCGCGGGAGCCGTCTGCTTTCCTCCCGTAATGGCGCACGCTTTTTGTTCGATGGATTTTTGTAACTCCAATCCCGCCAACGCACCAAATTTTTTAAAAGGCTTCAAATCGGCTTCTTCAATGCTCACGACCATCCCCGAATTGGCAAAACGAGAATCACGTCGTGAAGGCGACATGCCGTTCACAACTAATTCGCCCGGGGCGGTAGCAGCGGGTACAATGAAACCTCCCGGACACATGCAAAACGAAAAAACGCCTCGTTGTATGCCGTTGTAATGCGTCTGAGTGACCAAGCCATAGGAAGCTGCTGGTAAATAATGACCTCGGTCGGTGCAGTGGTATTGCAGCGAATCAATCAAACTTTGGGAATGCTCGATGCGGACACCTACGGCAAATGATTTGTTTTCAATGAAAACGCCTTTTTCCTGACACAATTCGAAAATATCCCGGGCTGAATGCCCAGTTGCTAAAATGACCCCTAAACCCGTAAATTCTCGTCCGTCAGCAGTGGCGACGCCTTTTATTTCGGATGGGTGATTGTCAATTGCCGATTGATGGGTAGAATTGAATATAAAATCGGTGACTTTGGTGTCAAAATGAACTTCCCCGCCCGCGTTGAGTACGCTTTGACGTAAGTCAGCTACAATTTGAGGAAGTTTGTTGGTGCCGATGTGCGGATGCGCATCGTATAAAATTTGTTCGGTAGCCCCGTGAGCCACCAAAATCTCCAATATCCGACGCACATCACCGCGTTTGTTGGAGCGGGTATATAGTTTCCCATCTGAATAGGTGCCAGCACCGCCTTCGCCAAAACAATAATTGGATTCGGGATTTACAATATGGTCTTTGTTGATAGCGGCCAAATCGCGTCGGCGGGCGCGAACATCTTTGCCTCTTTCCAACAAAATGGGTTTGTAACCCAATTCAACCAATCGCAATGCGGCAAACATACCTGCTGGCCCGCAGCCAACGATGATAACCGTAGGTTTTTGAGATACGTCCGGGTATTTTTTTTGGTAAGAAATAAGGGAAGGTGGCGCTTCGTCAGCATAGATATCCACGGAAACATTTACCTTCACTTGCCGCGAACGCGCATCAATGGATTGTTTTACTTTCCGAATTGTCAAGGATTCGGCATTATTGAGATGGAGTTGTCGAATGACGTATTGCTGAAAATCAGCTTCGTCCAAAGCCGTTTCGGGCGGCAGGGTCAGTTGAAGGTGTTGGTGCATCTGAAAGGGATTTATCCTTTAATGGATGCAAAGGTAAACAAAAGTGTTGGCTTCACTATTTCCAAAATAAATGCACCACCTCAATCATGATCAATATGATAACTATCCATTCCAATCGGGTACTTTCTCGGTTTTGCATCAAATCGGTAAAAACCGTCAGATTTTCATGAACAATCTTTAACTTGTAATCAATATCCCGGTAGCGCATTCGAAGGTCAAGAGTTCGTTTGATTGCATCATCAATACGTCCCAGTAATTCATTTTCCCATACACTATCGGGCGCATCAAAAATGTATAAGTCGTCAATAATACTGTTTTTAATGCTGAGCGTTTTACCGATAAATTGCAATAATTCTTTCTGAGAGCCCCTTAATCGCCCTGTCTGCTCCAATTGACGGGTCATTTTTTTTGTATTTTTCAAAATTTCGTCACTGAGGGCTTCGTAATAATCCAAGGCGACCGACTGCGAAATATTGAGCATAATGAGCCGTAGTCCGTTGGGAGAAAGCTCGGGGACGGTAATCGAAGTATAGTCGAAAATTACCCCCGATTCAGGTTTGATGTTTACCGCGACATCTTCGCGGTAGTCTTCTTTTACGTGATCTTTGGCGTAGGTTCGGATGAATTTGAGTAATGTACTCGCCTCTAAATCTTCAATACCTGCAAAGGCAACTACCCCGTAGCTCAGCAGGTAGAAAAACTCATTTTCGCCGTGTTGATAGAGCAGTTCTGAGCTGTTAGAAATAAGTGGAAGGGTGGTATAGTCTGCCCGAAATTTCTTTAAATCAATTTCTTCGGCAATTTGGAAGGCTTCGACTTTCATGGTAGTGCACTGATTTTAGGCCAAATTTAGCATAAAATCAGTGTGCTGACTTACCTGCAATGATTTTACTCAGGGGTTTTCGTAAAGTTTATTCTTCATTTCCAATCAAAATAACCGGTGCGCCGCCCGTTGAAATTCGAGCGGTATCGTATTGTCGATTTTATTTCAGATAATTAGCCAGTTCAATGTTATTTTTCACGTACAGGGAAGGACTTTTGCCTGTAAATTCGGTAAATTCTTTGATGAAGTGCGATTGGACATAATAGCCGCTTTGAAAAATAAGTTCTTGCCAATCAGCGATTTGCCAGCGTTTTTGGGCCAATTCATGGCATAGCCCCCCCACTCGACGAATACGGGCATAGTACTTGGGACTAACGCCTACTTTTTGCAGAAATTTTCGCTCAAACTGCCGCCGACACACAAAAAGTTCGTCCATTAAGTCGCTGATATTGACTACTCCCCGCTGCTCAACAATCAGATTGGCGGCGTAGTCGGTGCGGTCAGGTTCGGATTTTTTTCGTAGGAATTGAAGATTTAAAAACTGTTCGAGCAGTGCAATCCTTTCAGTAGGAGAAATAGCTTCCTCTATTTTGTCGGACCACTCGTCCAATTGCCGTCCGAGTACATCGCGCAGGTTGGTTCGTTCATCCGAAAACTCGTACATCGGCAGTCCAAACAACGTATTCAAGCCGGCAGGTCGAAATACAATACCTACCATGCCTATTTTTCCCGAAAGTTGAAGTTGGTAGCTTTTGGTGGCTTGCCCCGTCAAAAAGTTTTTGGGAGCGAATCCTCCGTTTAGTTTTTGGGACGTTACCCGATACGGCGTGCCATAGTTAAACACCATAGAAGCAAAACCACTTGGTGGAGATTCAATCGATAAGACATTGGAGAGTATTTTGCTGTTTTCCCAGACGAAAAAACACTCTACAAAAGGCCGTAAATGGGCCGGAGGTGGAAACTTTCGGTAAAACATACACAGGATAGCATGATTTACCGAAAGCTAAGAATTTAGGGTGAAAACCTCAAAAAACTATGTCTAAACTTATCAAACGGTTAAAAAATTAGGCTTCTGTCAGTTGTGCCACAAAACTCTCGTGGTTCCAACCGATTGTTAAGTCGGTGATTTGGTCATTTTCATCAAAACGAAACACAAAAATATGATCACCGTTGAATTTGAATCCTTTGCTTGGCAAGCTCAAGAATTCTTTTTCCTGTGTGCCGAAAATGGCGACTTTACAAATCACCGAATCATCTTCGGAATACATACTGTCAACGGTGTTGTCTAAGTCGGGAAAGCAGTCAATGAGCAAGCTCCAAACAGTTTTGCCAAATTCTCTGAAGAGTCCTTTGCCATCTTCGCCCAGCGGCTGAAACCACACGGTGGCTTCGGGAGTGGCGAGGTTAATCATGCGTTGGGTATCCAGCTCCTGATAAGCCGAAAAAAATTCAATGCAAGTGCCTTTGCGGGTAAGGTCAGTGAGGGATTCGGTGGTTTTTGTCGTCTCCATGAGTCAATGAGTCAATGAGTGAATGGTGAATGAGCGAATTTGAGAATAAATTAGAAGCTATTTCGGATAATTGGGGTTTGCTTTTACTTTTTTGATTTGGCGTAAATGTCTGTCTACGTGTCCCCATTGTAAAATCAACACTTGCGGGGATTGGGTGTGTTGGTGCGTTCAAAATGCGCTCGAAGGTCGGCTTGGGTGGTTTCTGCAAATTTAAGATTAATGGTGTGGTTACGGAGAAAATAATCCAAGTTTTTGCGTCCAGCAATCTGTCCTGTCGGGCGAGTGTAGTCGGGCGAAACGTGGGCGGTCTCTTCCATGATAAAATCTTGGTGAAAGTTGTCGGGCTTGCCAACAGCATTGAGTTCAGAGGCTGTTTTAAAATAGGGTAAAGACAAAAGACACCCGAAAAGAGTTAGTTAGGAATCTCACTTACTAATTTAACTCCAATCAGATGTCATTCAAAATTAGCAACAAAAAGAAATAT
>NZ_JAIXST010000337.1 GCF_027484545.1 Runella sp.
CTAAGCTGTCCACAAACGGGACAGCAGGTATTAGCAGCAGTGCTTATCACATGTAAATCAATCCGGTCAGGGTAAAGTTCGTAATCAAGTAATTCTAAGTCGAGCTCGGAAGGCAAAAGAAAGGAAGAGTCCATTCTTCAAAATTACATCCCAAACCCCGACTTTCACCAAATGTGACGATGAACCACTTTCACAGGAATTTACAATTGGAAACAATTACGTCTTTGGCATCAATATCAAGACCGTCGCAATTCCAGTTGACTAAGCTTCGCAAGTAAACTCCATCAATCAAAACTCTTTCACAGCCCGAAATAGAAATGCAAATTTGAGCGGCATTCAATACATCAAAGTCTTTTAGAATAACATCTTTGCAACCGATAAAGAAAATGTTTTTTGGCTTCCCATCTTTGTTTAAACCCAATTGAAACTCCTGCCCTTCACCCGCACCCTTGAGGGTTCCTTCGCCCACAATGCCAATATGGTGCGCACCGTCGGCAATCACCAAGGCTTTCATGAATTCGACGTACAGGCCATTGTGCGTAATGGTGCCGAATTTTTGCGCAGCCACGATAGAATGGTCAGGATAATCGGCCATGCGGTAGCTTCCTTGCAATACCGCCCCTGGCAACAGTCGTAAATAGACGTTGGATTTGAGAAAAATCGTACCAGTCACAAATCTGCCAGCGGGCACAATTACCTCACCACCACCCTTTTGGGAACATTTATCAATGGCCGCCTGTATGGCTTTAGTATTGGGAAACGTACTGTCGGTTTTGGCCCCAAAATCACGGATGCTGTAGGTTTGCGCGTGCAAACAGGAAGCACAAAACAGAAAAAGAACGGCAAAAATAGGGTGTTGGATTCTTCATGGGTACCATTGTATAACACAACTGAATGTTGCTTAGGAAAGAAACGGATAAGTTGGTCATTTATCCCGTTTTAATGTTCATTTTTTAGGTTTTTATCCTGTTTTTCTGCCTTATTTTACGCCAAAAGAATACCGTTCACTTTCTATATCCAGCCAAAACACGCATTTTTATGGTAGTTTTGGCCAGATATACAAGAACCCCACTACAAAAACCCTGCTGTCATGCCCTTGTTGATCACTGTTTTTGGACTTATTGTACTGATTTTATTAATATCCTACTTCAAAGTTCACACCTTTTTGGCTTTTATTGTCGTCTCTTTGGGGGTAGGATTGGCTTTGGGTATGCCGTCGCAAGCCATTCTTAAAGCCATACAACAGGGAACGGGAAGTACACTGGGTTCCATTGTGGCGATTATTGCCCTGGGGGCAATGCTCGGAAAATTGGTGGCTCAAAGTGGGGCGGCCCAACGCATTTCAACCCGAATGGTACAATTGATTGGTACTGGCTACGTTCGTTGGGCGTTTATGGTAACGGGCTTTATCGTGGGATTACCCTTATTTTATTCAGTGGGTTTTATGCTGTTAGCACCGCTGGTCATCACGTTTGCGTACCGATTCAGGCAGCCCGCCGTTTACATCGGCCTGCCCATGCTGGCCTCGCTTTCCGTAACGCAGGGGTATTTGCCCCCGCACCCGGCTCCCCTGGCGATTGTAAAGCAGTTTAATGCCGACATGGGTTTGACCCTTTTCTACGGAATTTTGGTGGCCATTCCCGCCATCTTGGTTTCGGGGGCCTTGTTTGGGGCAACGCTGAAAAAATACACCACCCTTCCCAATCGGGCGTTTGTGGCACCTGACCTGCCCGAAGCGCAAATGCCTTCGCTGTTCAGCAGCCTTTTTTCGGTGTTATTGCCCATTGTGCTGATCAGTACAACGACGGTTTTTTCCTCCTTTCTGCCCAAAAATTCTTTTCTTTTTGAAAGCCTCACTTTCATTGGTGACCCCGTAGTCAGCATGTTTATTTCGGTGTTGGTGGCCATGTATCTATTGGGCATCCGACAAAACCGAAAAATGGCGGAGATCACGGCCCTTTTGGGCGACTCCATCAAAGACGTTGCGATGCTTTTCCTGATTTTTGGTGGAGCGGGGGCCTTAAAACAAGTGTTGACCGACGGCGGCGTGAGTCAATCCATTGCCGATATGATGCAACATTCTACCCTCCATCCGTTGATTTTGGGTTGGGGCATGGCGGCCATTATTCGGGTAGCGGTGGGTTCTTCCACCGTTTCGGGCATTACAACGGCGGGATTTATGGCTCCTTTATTGATGGCTACGCATACCGAACCACACCTGATGGTGTTGAGCATTGGGGCGGGCAGCATGATGTTTTCGCACGTAAACGACGCTGGCTTCTGGCTTTTTCGGGAATATTTTCAACTTTCGATGGTGGATACGTTAAAAACCTGGTCAGTCATGGAAACCCTTGTTTCCGTTTCCGGGTTGTTGGGCGTGCTTGTTTTGAATGCAATAATCGCTTGAAATTCCGCGGCTGTCTTTACAAAGTTTAATTTTTTCCTACTTTTGTTGAATTTAATTCAACATTGAGGACTCCGTGATAAACGTAACAATGACCGACGAAACCCTTTGGCAGGCGGTACGGGAAGGCAGTGAAACTGCCTTTGAGGCGTTGTATCGTCGGTATTTCCAAGTACTCTTCAGTTATGGAAAACGCATTCACCAAGACGAAGATGCGGTAAACGATGCCATTCAGGATCTGTTTGTGGATATATGGCGCAGTCGCCGTTCGTTGAGTCAGGCACAATCGGTCAGATTTTATCTGATTCGGTCGCTTCGTCGAAAAATTCACCGCTCGCTCAAACCCGATTCGTTGCATGGGGAAGAGTGGGAGAACGTGCAGGAAGCCGTTTTGCCGACGGAAGAGTCGCCCGAGTCGCTGTTTACCCATGCAGAAGATACGTTGATCCAGTCTGAAAAACTGAATGTCTGGCTTAGCCAACTCCCCCCTCGTCAAAATGAAGCACTTTTACTCCGATATTATCATAATTTTGAGTATTCGGAAATTGCCGACCTCCTGCATATCAAAGAACAAACCGCCCGGAACCTTGTTCAGAAGGCACTTCAAATACTACGCAAACTGGCTATTTCTTTGATTATCATTGCCTTGCAATTATTTTTCTAATTTTTGTAAATTTTTTTTCGATTTGGGAGGTTGAAACACTTCCCGATTGTCTCTTTCTATATGGAAGGGGAATAGTACAATTATTTCCAAAATAGTCACTATGAAATATTCGCAATTCACCACCGGCGATTTTATTGAAGATACCGAATTTCGGCGATGGGTTCAACAACCAACGACCGAATCAGCGGCTTTTTGGGAAGATTTTATGTTGCAACATCCCGAAAAAAAACAGGATATCATCGTTGCCCGCAATGTATTGTTGACCCTTGAAGCGCAGGTGGAGAGCGGTTTCTCTACAAAAGCAAATGAAGACAGGGTGTTTCAACAGATACAGCAGCAAATCGGGGAGAAGCAGGAGGTGACAATCCGTCGCTTGCCCGTGTGGGTTCGTTGGGCGGCGGCCGCGTGTTTTGTCTTGGCAATGAGTTGGTGGCTTATTGATAAGCAAACTTCTACTGTTGAGGTAACTTATGAAGTGAATCGTAAGCAGTCTGAATCACCCTTAGTTGAAAAAGTGAACGATACGGCCAAACCCATTCTTGTCACCCTCGCCGACGGAAGTTCAATTTTTCTGAACCCCAAAAGCAGGATAAGTTATTCCAAAACCTTCAACGAAGGCAGCAAACGAGAGGTGTATTTGAGCGGAGAAGCGTTTTTTGAAGTAGCTAAAAATCCCACTAAACCGTTTTTTGTATATGCCAATGAATTGGTTACCAAAGTATTGGGAACAAGTTTCAACGTCAGGGCATTTCCTGAGGACAAAAATGTAATTGTAAAAGTTCGTACGGGGCGAGTGGCCGTGACTGTAGCGAAAAAAATCAGTGGACAACAGTCCATCAGTACCCGGGAAGTGGAGGGTATTGTACTATTGCCTAATCAACAGGCTGTCTTATCACGGCAGGAAATTCGGTTGGTGAAGTCATTGGTAGAAAATCCAACCTTACTGAGTGTCACTACCCCTACCCCAATGCGGTACTCATTTGTGTTTGAAGCAGCCCGGGCTTCTGATGTATTCAATATGATTGAAAAGGCCTACGGAATAGACATCGTATTTGATGAGGAAGTTTTTTCCAAGTGCCAGTTTACAGCCGACTTAACCGACGAGTCCCTCTATGAAAAGCTTGATATTATCTGTAAAAGTATTGAAGCCAACTATCAAGTTTTGGATGCCCAAGTCATCATTTCCGGCAAAGGCTGTGCGAATTAACCTATTATTCACCAAATGCAAAGCAGAATGAAATAAACCCGTACCTGATTATCCATTAAAAAAAGAGAAGTCGGCAATGCACCACCATCACCGACTTCATAAACCCCATCGCGCGAACGACATCTGTAGTATACAGATGCGGGGGTGTTTTGTCAAATTTTCGTCTAACAAAAACATTCAAATTTATGAAAAAAAGTAACGCTGCCCGGCATTGGGCGGTAAAAATCATGCAATGGTCCTTTATACATCTGTGTATCGCCCTGATTTTTGCTAATCTTTCGTTTGCTGATGACGCAGCGGCGCAAGAGTTGCTGGAGCGTCGTATTTCGATACAGGTTACCAATCAGAACATTAATTCAGTACTTTCCGAGATTGAAAAAATTGCTGAAGTAAAGTTTTCGTACAGCCCCAATCTCATTCGGGCATCCCGCAAAATTACGGTGACTGCTTCCAACGAGAAACTTTCGGCGGTTCTGGAAAAACTGTTGACTCCCCAAAAATTATCCTATGAAATTGTCGGAAGACAGATCATTCTCAAACGGGAAACAACGGAAAAAATTCAAACCGGACAACTTGAGCTACCGAAGGCCTCCTTACAATCATTCGACCAAACCATCACAGGAACTGTCACTGACGAAAGCGGCTCCGGCCTGCCCGGTGTAAGCATATTGGTCAAAGGAACCCAACGCGGTACAACAACTGATGCCGGTGGTAAATACAAAATAGACGTAGCCAATGGTGATGCTGTTTTAGTGTTTTCTTTTGTGGGATATTTGTTGCAGGAGGTGGCGGTAGGAAACCAAAGCCAAATTAGTATCAGCCTTAAAATAGATACGAAAACGCTGGATGAAGTAGTTGTAACGGCTTTCGGTATTAAACGGGATCAAAAAGCCCTGGGTTATGCTTCCCAAAAGGTAGCGGGAGAACAACTTTCGGCCGTAGGAAATGCCAATATTCAGAATTCATTGCAAGGCAAAGCAGCAGGGGTACAGGTACGATTGAGCAGCGGGATGCCGGGCCGCCCCGCCCAAGTGAATATCCGTGGTTCACGTTCCATTACGGGTTCAAACGAGCCTTTGTACGTCATTGACGGTTTGCCAGTGGCAGCAGGGAGTCGTTCCATTGACTTTAACCCTTCGGATGTGGAATCTATGGATATTCTGAAAGGCCCGGCGGCGGCGGCACTATACGGCGTGCGAGCTTCAAATGGGGTAATTGTGATTACTACTAAAAGCGGCAAAAATGCCAATCGTAAGCCTACCGTAACGTTTGAATCACAGTACTCACAAGACAAAGTGAGTTATTTGCCCAAACTTCAATACGAATATGCTCAGGGGAACAATAGTATTTTTGACCAAAACGGGTTGTTTTCTTACGGCCCCAAAATCAGTACGCTCGGTTCGTACACTAACACGCTTGGAGCGCAGGAACAGGCCGCTTCTTATAACAATGTCAAGGAGTTTTTTGGTAGTGGATTGACTTTCAACAATAACTTAGAGATTGCCCAGGGTGGCAATTTTGGAAATTATTCAATTGGTGTTGGTCGCACTGACCAAACGGGAGTGATAGCCAAAACGGGCTTGCAGAGAACGAATATCAAGTTCAATGGCTTGATGACCCCTTATAAAAAGTTTAAAATCGGACTGTCAATGAATTATGCCAATATCAACGTTGATGATTTTCCCGATTTAGCCGGCAACGACAATTTTATTCGTGCTTTGTACGAAGCACCCCCTTCTTATCACCTGAAAGGAAAACCATTTGCTTCGCCAACTAACCCCTACCAACAAATACTTTTTAGAGCTACCCAAAACAATCCTTATTGGGTGTTGGAAAACAATTTCCAAAATAGTAAGACCAACCGCACTTTTGGAAACTTGTTTATGGAATATCAATTGGCACAAGGGCTGAAAGCTACCTACCGAGTAGGCCTTGATAATTTCAGTACAAAAACTGAACGTTACGATGAGTTAGGAACAGGTTCTACGGGTCGTACCGCTATTCCAAGCGGAGGACTATTTGCCTTGAATAATTTCACTGAAACGCAACTCAACTCCAACTTCTTTTTGAGTTATGATAAAAATATACTACCTAATTTAGTCCTTAATGCCATTGTGGGGAATGAGTTATTTGATATCAGGCGCAGCAGTAGCTTCACCGGCAGTTCAAACTTAGTAACGGGCAATTGGCCAAGTATCGCCAACGGTACAACGATTGTATCAACTAACAACAACAATGCCCAGCGGGTTGTCGGTTTTTATGGGAACGTTAATTTGGGATACAAAGAAATGTTATACCTCAACCTCTCCGCTCGCCAAGATTATGCCTCCAATTTACCTTCAGGCAATCGTTCCTTTTTATATCCTTCGGCGGGATTAAGTTTTGTACTTACGGAGGCGGCCCCTTCACTGCAAAATCTTTTTACTTTTGCTAAGCTACGAGCCAATTATGCCGAAGTAGGCCAATTAGGGCAGTTATTTGTGAATGGAGTAGGCTACTCCGCAGCAAGTACGGGATTTCAATTTCCTTACAATGGTATTGCCGGTTTCTTGCCGAGTGGTACCAGTATCAGTTCAACACTTCGTCCTGAAAACACCCGTAGTGTAGAATTAGGTACCGAACTCCGTTTTCTGAAAAATCGCATCAGTTTGGACTATACCTATTTCAGAAGTCTTTCCGATGGGCAAATTTTCGGCATTCCCTTGCCACCTTCCACGGGTTTTGGCAGTCAGGTTAACAATGCAGGAAAAATGTTGTCGAGGGGACATGAGATCATGCTTCGACTCACCCCGCTGAAAAATGCCAACTTCAATTGGGATTTCAACGTCAATTTCTCAAAGTATAGAACAACCATTGAAGAGTTACCAAGCGGTCTATCTCGCATTGAACTCTCAAACGCGAGTGGGGCAGTTCGCTTGGTAGCGGAAAAAGGGCAAACTTATCCTTCGTTTTTTGGAACAGTTTATCAAAAAGACCCTGCATCAGGGCAAATCGTATATAATTCCACAAACGGATTTCCTTTGGTTAACCCGGTGTCTCAAATTTTGGGTACCCCAAACCCTGATTTTGAATTCAACTTTATCAATTCAATCCGATATAAATCGCTTTCATTAAATTTTCAGATTGATTGGCGAAAAGGTGGTTTGTTCTTCTCTCAACTTCAGGCCGAATCTCGTACCCGAGGCTTATCTGCTCAAACACTCGACCGAGACATTCAACAGGTAATGCCCGGTAAAAAAGGAAAATTTGTTAATGGAGCATTGGTGGTTGAAGGAGATAACGACGTAGCCATTTATAGGACAAATCCATATTGGGCCGCAGTTAATGCTGTTACTGCTGCCAATCTCGATAATGCTTCCTTTGTACGTTTTCGTGAATTAAGCCTTAACTACGACCTACCCCTAAAATGGATTGAAAAAGTAGGTATGTCAGGAGCAAGTGTTTTTCTTACCGGCAGGAATCTGTTTCTTAAAGCCAATACGTTTGTTGACCCCGAACTCAATATGACCAATACATTATCAGGTGCAGGCACCGGAAATTCGGTCGGAATTGAGTGGTATCAAGTACCTCAAACACGGAGCTTAGGAGGTGGTATTCGCTTGAAATTTTAAAAATTGGTGTTTAACTGAAAATTAACTGAAATGAAAAAGTCA
>NZ_JAIXST010000038.1 GCF_027484545.1 Runella sp.
ATGATGACAAAATTCGGACCGCCGACGCGGTCGTAAATTTGTCCCACTGAATTGTGTCTGTAACACAGACAGAAAATCGGTAATTATTTGCACTTTTACGAGAAGTTAGGCTTGGTAACCTATTAACTGATTGTAGAAGTGCTTTTATTGTTTTAACCCATTGATAATGGCGAACATATTCAATAGGGAATGATAAAAAATTGCGCATTTTTTTTATCCAATGGCGGTAGTTTTTCCAATTGATGTCCCCTGATAAGGTGAGAAGAGCTACCGCAAATGAAACAAGTATCGCGTTGGGGCGGGCTGGAAAGGCAGGTGGCTTCTTGACCGAACGGGACGGAAGGGCATGAAGCGGCCTGCGCGGGTTTTCAAAGACGCTGACCAACGGGAGAGGGTCTTTGAAAAATGGGTAGCGTGTTGGCCAAACCACTCAGAGGAATTAGGTAGACTCAAAAGAATGAAGGGTAGTAGAGTAGTTTGAGGACTGAATATCATAGTAAGATGGTCTGCCAACCCGTTGGCTCACCAAAGACTATTGACTACTATTTTTAGCCAAAAGGGCATTTTATGGATTATAAAAAATCACTATTGTTGTTCATTAAATAATATTTTTACTCATTTTTTGATTTTAAGCTGAAAAACAGTGTTATTTTAGGCTCTATTTATATCTGACCTTCAACATTTAAACAGCATGTTAAACATTTACGATTCCAAACTTCTGGAGATTTTCGCTCTGGAGGAGGAGGATTTAGCGACTCATCCTATTCCGCTTTATGAATCCAGTGTCCAGGCGGGTTTCCCCTCCCCCGCCGACGATTACGTGGAGCTCTCGCTCGATGTGCTCAAATTTCTGGTCGATAAACCCTACAGCACGTTTTGCGTGAAGGTAAAGGGCAATTCGATGGAAGGTGCCGCCATCAAAGACGGCTCTATTTTGGTCGTGGACCGCTCTAAAGATGTCAAAAACGAAAACATCATCATTGCCAACCTGAACGGAGATTTTACCGTCAAACGCTACCGAAAGATAAAAGGCCAAGTTTGGCTCATTCCCGAGCACCCTGCCTACGACCCCGTTTTGGTCACCGAAGAAATGGAGTTTCAGATTTGGGGGGTGGTTACGTTCATCATCAATCAGCCATAGGATGTTCGGATTGGTAGATTGTAACAATTTTTACGTTTCGTGCGAACGGGTATTCAACGCCAAACTCGAAGGAAAGCCCGTTGTAGTTTTGAGTAATAACGACGGCTGCCTCATCGCTCGGTCTAACGAAGCCAAGGCTTTAGGCCTTAAAATGGGGGACTTAGCCTTTGAAAAAGAGGCATTTTTTGAGAAAAACGGTGTCCAGGTATTCTCATCTAACTACGCCCTGTACGGCGACATGTCCGACCGGGTCATGAAAACCATTGCCCAAATGGTACCGGGCATGGAAGTCTACAGCATCGACGAAGCTTTCATTGATTTTCACAATATGCCTTACGAAGATTTGGAGGCACTGGCGCAGCGCATCCGTAAAACCGTGAAGCAATACACGGGCATCCCCGTCAGTATCGGCATTGCTCCCACCAAAACGCTGGCCAAAGTGGCCAACCGCTACGCCAAAAAACACCTGCCTCACCTCGGCATTTACCAAATTGATTCCGATCACGATGCCGAAAAAGCCTTGGTCAATACGCCCGTCGAAGACATTTGGGGCGTGGGTTACAAATACGCCAAGATGCTCAACGCCCATCACATCTTCAATGCGTTGGAATTGACCCAAGCCAAAGAAGAATGGATTCGTCAAAAAATGCACGTCGTAGGCGTAAGGATGCTGCGCGAATTGCAGGGAGAAATTTGTTATCAACTCGACAACGAACCCACTCCCAAAAAAGGAATCTGCGTTTCCCGTTCCTTTGGGCACTCGCAACGGGATGTAAAAATCATCACCGAAGCCGTGGCCACCTTTGCCGCTCGGGTGGGCGAAAAGCTCCGAAAACAAAAAAGCTGCGCGCACATCGTGCACGTTTTTCTCTATACCAATCCCCACAAAGACGAGCCACAATACTTCAATTCCAAAGTGCTGCAGTTGCCCACCTCCACGAGCAGCACCATTGAAATTATACGCTACGCCCTGCGAGGTTTGGAGCTGATTTTTAAACCGGGCTTCAATTACAAAAAAGCGGGGGTGATGATTTCGGGGATTGTCCCCGAAAATCAGGTACAAATTGGGCTTTTTGACACGCATAAGCGGGAAATTGATACCAAAGCCATGAAAGCATTAGATGAATTGAACCGCCGCATGGGACGCGATACGGTCAAGATAGCCGTTCAGGGGTTCGGTCGTGACTGGCAACTTCGGCAGGAACGAAAATCACGCTGCTATACCACCCGCTGGCAGGAACTACTTGAGGTGGAAGCTTGGGGATGAGTTAAAGTACCCAATTAATCACTAATCATCACCCTAAATAGGTTGATTTATGTTGTTTTTTGGAAGTTCCAACGATGTTATTAGCCTTTAATGTGGTTGCTGGAAGTCGGGTAGAATTGTAAAGATTGTTGGTATAAATTTTCGTAAACCAGTACACTTGGTCAATAATTTTGTTAAAATCCGTATTTCCAAACTTATGTTTGATGATAATGGGACTGATAACCGCACTCTGCTCTTCCGCTTGACTATTTGTTACAAGTATTGAATATTTATGATCATTGTCCTGGTACGAATTTCCTGAAGGTGGAGTAACAGCAGTTCCTTTGTCATTTTTCATTGCAATGACCGGAAACCCTGATTTAATTATTTCAACTATATCCACAGCAACTTCTCCCCAAACGGTACGAATGGTATTGGTCAATGAAGTGATATCCGTTGAGTGAAGTTTTCCATCACGATGTATCACAAGGCTTTTTGGCGGTGGCAGGTTATTTTCTATCAGAAAACCTGCAAGCTTTTTGAAAGCAGTTATGCAATGATTTTCAATTAAGTTTTCCTTTCTCGGAATTTCCTTTTCGATAGTATGGCCAATCAAAAGTCCATGATGGTCAAAAATGACAGTTGCAAAGTTAGAAAAAACTTCCTCGCCGTGGGTTGTGTGTCCTAAGTCAATACCGATGAAGTAACCGTTTTCATTGGTATGGGTATCAGCGATGGCAGCGATGATACCACCTGATTTTTCCAGACATTTACAAACAAAATTTGAAAGTTTCGCTCTGTTTTGTTTATTGTCGGACGTATCGCCTTGATAAATTTGATGTTTCAAATTACGGAGGGATTTAAAAAAATCTCGGGGCATTTCATATTTACAGAAGACCGCAATCATTGTTTTGCTTTCCTGTGTCCTCAGTATTTCCTGAACTTGCTTACGATTAATACCATCGTTTGCTTCAATCATTACAGAAGGAAGAATAGTAAAATATACGGAACCTTTATTAAAAGCTACGACAAGTTCTTTAAAGATTTCAATGTTTAAGTTATCGCATACGATTGGCAGTATATTCCAATTGCTAACTGGTTTGTAAATACCATTGTAGAAGCAGGCGCTTTGGACATTTGATTTAGTATGAATATCATTTGGGTTTGTAAACAGCTTCGTAATGTAGGGATGTTTCCAGCCGTTTTTTTGCTCAACTCTTGCTTTTATGGATATTGGCAGCGTTAATTGTCCCAATTGTTCCAACACAGTTTCGTTCTTGGGGAAAATTGCAATCAACTCATCGGGAGCAACATCATCTCTTGTATATTCCAATCGAACCCCATATTGGGTTGCAGTTTTTGAGCGCAGCGTTACATTTTCCGATTGGCTGCCGACAAGCAAATTGTTTTTGGTTTCTAATTTCAGAATATTCACCTTAAAATATTTTTCTTCCGATAACCTGAAGTAGTCAGGTAATTTGAAGTTGTCAAGCACGGGATTAATAAACTGAATGGCTTTTTTTAAATTCTTTGACGTATTTTCAGTGACCTTCCCAAATAAGGCTGGTGAATAGTTGGCCATGAAATGATAGTCAAATGTCGCAAGGAAGTTTGCATTATCAGCAAGTATTTTATCAACTGTTATAGACCACGGTTGCAGTTGGATTTTTCTACTGTTCGCCACTTCTAAAATTTACTATCCAAAAATAGGGCTTCTTTTAGAGTTATCTGTTTTTCTTCAGTCCGCTCAATGACCTATTTTATTGTACGCTTCAAGGTAGGTTTTATTCTACGGACTTTTTAATTCTATCAACTGGTGTACGCATTTTGTCAAATCAGTGCAAAAAGACTACACTTTCAATGGCTAATTTTACCACTTGATAAATAATTGAAGTATTACTTGGTTTAATTTTTGAAAAACGCTATATTTTCCCACACGTTAAAACCACTAACCTTTTTGAAAAAAATCAGATTCCTAAAAGTGCAGTTTGCTGCTGACATAGATGGCTGGGAAATCCCTGCTTTTCGTGGAGCCGTAATCAAAAAGACGGGAGAACAGCACATTACTTTCCATAATCACATCAATGATAAAGAGGTCATTTATCGATATCCGGTCATTCAATATAAACGGATAGGACGAAATCCGGCCCTGATTTGTGTAGATTTTGGAGTAGACGAAGTGCATCATTTCTTCAACAACCGCAATCTCGACATTGAAATCAGCGGTCGAAAACTTTCTTTAGGGGTGAAGAATCTGCAAATGAATCAATTCAATTTGCAGGTTTGGGAAAAAACCTTCACCATGCACATCAGCCAATGGTTGGCCCTCAATCAGGAGAATCACGCCAAATACATGGCCACGGCTGACGAACTATCGCGACTTGCCTTACTGGAAAGTATTTTGAAAGGAAACATCCTCTCTTTTGCCAAAGGAATCGGCTGGGATATAGACCGAGAAATAAGCCTTCGAATAGATACTATCGAAAAAGTGCGCCCCGTGACTTTCAAAGAACAAAAAGTTCTGGCCTTTGATGTAACCTTCCGCACCAATGTGTTCCTGCCCGATTACCTCGGTCTGGGAAAAGGGGTTAGTCTTGGATTTGGAACCGTACGACAAATGAAGAAATAATAAACTTAAATATGGCATATTTATACGGAGCCAGTGTGCAAGGCATACAGGGCTTTATTTTTCAAACAAACAAACTCAAAGAAATTGTTGGTGCAAGCGAGTTGGTGGAACAGATTTGTACTAATGAGTTTGACACTTTTTGTCAGAAAAAAGGAATACAACTTTCCTGTGATGATGTAATTATTAAAGCAGCAGGAAATATTAAATACCTGTTTCAATCTGATGAAGATTGTAAAAAGGTGGTTAGAGAATTTCCTAAGCATATTGCCAACTTAGCTCCTGGTATTACAATTTCTCAGGCGATTGTAAAGTATTCTGAAAATTTACCAGATGCAATCAATGCTTTAGAAACAAAACTAAAAGCACAAAGAAGTAAGGTTTCAATGCCAGTTGAAACAGGCTTTATGGGCTTAGAACGAGATAGAAGGGCTGGTGGTGTGGCTGTTCAACAGAATGTAGAAAAGGACGAAATTATTTGTAGTGCCACAAAAGCAAAAATAGACTCCTCAAAAAAAGCACAAGTATTTAAGAGCGTTGCTGGCGAAGAGGATGTTAACTTAGATAATTTACCTTTAGAGGTAGAAAAAATTACTCAAAGTGGTAAAAACTCATGGCTGGCTATTATTCACGCAGA
>NZ_JAIXST010000219.1 GCF_027484545.1 Runella sp.
TAGAGAATGAACTTAATAACAGGCCAAGAAAAAGACATGATTTTCAAACACCAAATCAAATTTTTAATCAATTAACTAACCATCAAGAAGTTGCATTTGTAACTTGAATCCTGCTTTTGAAAACAAAAATAACAGGACAAAAGGGTTAACACACAAAATATTGCAGCGGGAAATAGTTTCGGAATTTTTCGGTTGACAAGAAGTATTAATCTCAAAACAAAAAAAGCCACGACACAAAAGCATCGTGGCTATATAAAACATTCCAAGTTTCTAAAACTTGGAATGTTTCCGATTAATTCCGTGGCGGCTTACCTCCGGTCAATAACCCCTGCATCCGTTCCATGGTTTTCTTTTCACCCGTCAACGAGAGGAATGCTTCGCGCTCTAAGTCAAGCAAATATTGTTCTGTTACGTTTTGAGGATAACTCAAATCTCCGCCGCAGATGACATACGCCAATTTATCCGCGATTTTGGCATCGTGTTCAGTGATGTAATTCGCCATGCGCATACTGCCGATTCCTGCTTTAAACAAGGCAATCCCCGTTTTCCCCTGTACTTTGATGTCATTACGGTGCTTGGGCTGGGTATAACCATTTTCAGCTAAATCAATGGCAGCTTGCTTCGCTTCAGCGATTAGGCGACTGCGGTTCAACACAATTTGGTCGCGATCCCCTTTGATGTAATTCATTTCTACGGCTTCCTGCGCCGAAGTGGAAACTTTGGCTTGGGCAATATTCATAAATGCCGATTGCAAAATATTCAATTCAGGATCTCCTGCTTGGTACAAATCCGAACAGCGCAACGCCATTTCTTTGGTTCCGCCACCCGCAGGAATCAAGCCTACACCTAACTCTACGAGCCCCATGTAGGTCTCGGCATGGGCAACCACTTTGTCAGCGTGCAGGTTCAACTCACAGCCGCCACCCAGCGCCAAGGAATGCGCAGCAGTTACCACAGGGATGGACGAGTACCGGGCCCGCATCATGGTTTGCTGGAATTGCGCAATCATTAAGTTGATTTCGTCATAATCCTGCTCAATGGCAAACATGAACAGCATGGCCAAATTGGCTCCTGCCGAAAATGCTTCGTTAGAATCATTTCCAACCACCAACCCGCGAAAATCTTTTTCTGCTATGGCATAAGCCCGATTAAGGCCTTCGACTACTTCGGCTCCAAAAGTGTTCATTTTGGAGTGAAACTCTACGCCTGCAATGCCATCGCCTAAGTCGTAAATGGAAGCACCCGCGTTTTTCCAGATAATATTCTGAGATTTATTTTCGAGAATGATAAAGGCTTCCTGGCCGGGAATGGCCTTATACGACTGCGAAGGAATATCGTAATACAGCTTTTGACCGTTCTGTACTTTATAGAAACTTTCGTTACCTGCCGCCAGCATATCATAGACCCACTGCGCCGGTTTGGCCTCCAAGGATTCCATAATTTCGACCATTTTCTTTGCACCTATGGCATCCCACGTTTCAAATACACCCATTTCCCAGCCAAAACCTGCACAAATGGCTTGATCAATGCGATACAATTCATCGGCTATTTCGGGAATACGATTGGAAGCATACCGAAAACTGCTCGCAAACGTACGACGATAAAACTCACCTGCTTTGTCGGTTCCTTTGAGCAAGATACCAAAGCGCTTTTTAAGGTCGTCTATGGCTTTCGTTTTTTCAAGGGTTTCAAATTTTACTTTAACGGAAGGCTTGTATTCGAGTGTACTTAGGTCTAAAGCAAGAATAACCGTTTTCCCATTTTCATCTTTGGTCTTCTTGTAAAAACCTTGTCCCGTTTTGTCACCGAGCCATTTTTTCTCCACCAAACTCGCCATAATTGGCGATATTTCAAAAGCTGCCCGCGACTCGTCATGCTGCATTTGAACCAAATTATTGGCAACATTAACGGTGGTATCCAAACCTACCACATCCGACAGGCGGAATGTACCGGACTTGGGGCGACCTACCACGGGTCCTGTCAATTTATCAACTTCTTCTACCGTCAAACCCATCGTTTCGGCCACGCGCATGGTTTCTACCAAGGCATGAATTCCGAGGCGATTGGCTATAAAACCGGGAGTATCTTTGCAGAGTACGGTTGTCTTTCCTAAATACAAATCGCCGTAATGCAACAGAAAATCAAGGATTTGAGGGTCGGTTTTAGGACCCGGAATGACTTCAAACAAACGCAGATAACGCGGAGGATTGAAAAAGTGAGTTCCGCAAAAATGTTGTTGGAAATCTTCACTGCGCCCTTCCGACATCAAATGAATGGGAATCCCTGAGGTATTGGAAGTAATCAATGTTCGGGGTTTGCGCAAAGCATCCACTTTTTCAAACAACGACCGTTTGATGTCCAAACGCTCTACAATGGCTTCTAACACCCAATCGTAATTTTTGATTTCGGCGAGGTTATCATCGAAATTCCCAAGTTTAACCCGACTCGCAAATTTAGGACTGTACAAAGACGCAGGTGTAGATTTCAACGTATTTTGAAATGCCTCATTTACAATGCGATTACGTACCGCAGGGTGTTCTAAAGTAAGCCCTTTGGCCTGTTCAGCTGCGTTAAGTTCTCTGGGAACAATGTCTAACAACAATACTTCTACGCCAATATTAGCAAAGTGGCACGCAATGCGCGACCCCATAATGCCCGAGCCTAATACGGCTACTTTTTTAATGCTACGGTTCATGTATGTAATTTGTGAATGTTGAATTAGTGATTTAGCGAATAATCAATTAATACTGCGTCTGCTTTACTTTACTATTGGGAATTTGAAAATCTAAACGAGCCACTTGTGATATTCCATGATGGCTTATGATTTTGCCCTTCAAAAGTAGAAAAAAAAAGTATGCAAGCATACTATCTTTAAAAAAATGTGTTTTAAATTCGACAAACGAAAGTGGTTAATTTTATGGAGTGCAACCAAAAGAAGTTACTCGCAAATTAGGTAGTTATTTAAAAGGTGTTGATGCACTCTTGGTTATAATTGACGACAAAAAGCTTAGTAACCAAGTGATGGTATTTGAGTTTTCTTGAAAAGGATAGGCTTTTTCTGACATATCGA
>NZ_JAIXST010000011.1 GCF_027484545.1 Runella sp.
GTGGTTTGTCAAAAGTTTAGAGATAATATAGAGACATTCATATTATTTGATGATAAAAGACCCAAATGGAACTACCTTGTAAAAGGCAGAAATTGACCAGCTTATTATTTACACGTTACATATTTACTTTTATTATTGCCTGTATAAATAATATCATCATCTTCTTCTGAAATTATGGCGCATACTTCACCTCCGTTGATAAGCGCACGAATAAAACGAATATTAGCCACCACATCCAGTTTTTGCTGAGCTTCTCCCTGCACGTTTTCAGTTCCAAAACCACCCGTTATGTCAATCAATCCAGCACGCTTGATTTCCCGGTTGATGATTTTAGCTGCCAAACCAATATCCCGCAGTAATTGGGACAATTCGCCCGTGGCAAATGCAAAGGAATTTTGGTTGTGCATGATGTAACGATCCAACGTTACACCTACGGGCATGGCAATGTTTTCGGCAATAGTCGTTTCCATAAAATTGATAGTTAGTGTGTTTTTCTTTCCTAAATCCTGTGGTAACAAAACTAATATTCATCTACAAAAAATACAACAATAACTCTATTTTTACACCAAAAACTTTCTTTTATACTATTTTTATAATTTTTTTAAAAGATTAAATATTCTTTGGCAAAAAACGCAACTGTCCAACCAATCTCTGCAAACGGACACTAATGCCTGCTACCGTTGGATAACTAAACGTACTTATTCTTGCATCCCGATAGACGAAATCCTAACTTTCGATAGCAGAATGGTTGATTTTTAAAATCAAACGATATTCCCATGAACTATCACATTTTTCAGGCGTCGGCTCCGCTCAAAGATTATATTGAGCAGTACTATATTTTCGAACATAATCAATACCTCGCCACCGAATACGAAATCACAAGTACCGCTACCTGCTACTCGGCATTGGTTTTCAATTTTGGCGAGCGCTATCGCTTCCAAAATTCGTTGGGCGACAACTACCTAACTCCGCAACATTTTATGGCGGGGTTTTCTACGGGAGCGTTCCAGGTTTTCCCCAAAGGCAAAATCAATATGTTGGGCGTGGTGTTTAAAGGGACGGGTATGACGACCTTGTTTCCTTCGGTCAAGTTAACCACTTTGCTCAATAAACGGGTATCTTTTGTTGAACTGCTGGGCAGTGAGGCAGAAATCATCGCGGAACAACTGGAAAAAGCAGCCAACACCAAAGAGCAAATCGCACTGATAGATCAGTACCTGCTGAATCGTTTGGAACGGTTTGAGCAACCTGCCACGCTGGCCGACAAAGCCGCTTTGCTGATTTTAAGAAAACGGGGCATGATTACGATTGAGAAAGTAGCCGAAACACTCAACGTTGGGGAACGGCATTTGCGGCGGGTATTCGGCCAACGCTTGGGTATCAATGCCAAGTTATTTTCCCGCATCAAACGCTTTCAGTACATCAACCTGTGCCTTACCCAAAACGAAACCCTCGATTGGCAGGAGTTTTTGGTAGAAGGCGGTTTTTATGACCAAGCCCATTTTATCAAAGACTTTGTGGCCTTTTGTGGCAAAGCTCCCTCGGCTCAGATTTTAAAAAGCAAACAGATTGTAGAGTTATTCACAGCCAAAGAAGCCGTTTAAAAGCAAGATGCTGCATTATCCCATTGAGTCCGATATTTTGCTTTTTTTAAAAGGCATCATCGCGTCTTTGCAGCCCTTTGCCCAAGCCCATTCAGTGGCTTTGGCTTTTGAAAGCGATAAAGAGACATTGTTTTTAAGTTATCATCCCGAAACGGTGGCCTCCGATGTAACGCAATTGATTTGTCGTGTTGTAACATTTACGCCACAAAATCAAAGTGTCAAATTGATGGCAACGTTGGTCAATGAACGCGAAGCATTTTTTCTAAAACTTGTAGTAGAGAACACGGGCGTAAACTTATCGCGCATCGTCGAAATAGCCACGAAGACCCGCAATCTGGTGATAGTTCATGCCAACAGGGAAAAAAGCACCGCCTATGAAATCCATTGGTATTTGGAAAAACCAATAGAAACGATTCCTTCCGTCTTTTCAACGGTTTCACATCCGCCCGATGATGTACGGGGTTTTTACGCGGCAGTACGGAGCCGAATGAGCGTTCATTTCAAAAAACAGGAGAATCGCATGGCCGTTTTGGCCGCAAATAAGCCAAAAGAAGCGGTTTTCCTCCAAAAAGTGATGGCAGTCATCCATGCTCACATTAGCGACGAAACTTTTGATGTCGAGCAATTGGCGCGATCAATGGCCATGAGTCGAATGCACTTGCATCGGCGATTGAAACCTTTGGTCAATCAATCACCTGCGCATTATATCCGCGACCTGCGTTTGACCCGTGCCAAAACCATGATTGAAAAAGAAGATAGGAGCATCGGAGAAATCTGTTTTCTGGTGGGTTTTCAGAGTCAAAGCCATTTTACCAAAGCCTTTATTGAAAATTTGGGGTGCGCCCAACGGCTTATCGCCGCGGCAAATAGAGCTGTTTTTTTTCAAATGTTACAAATAGACAAAAGATTGGTAGAAACGGGCTAAATACGAAAAGAGCAATCCTATAATTTTGTATCATCCGATTTGAGAACCCAAAAAGCCTAAGCCAACATGGAACGATATGAACCAAGCGATGAAAAACAAGGAGTTTATTCTCCATTATTACAACACTATAAGCGGGGTAATAAAAACGCCTGAGATGCTCCGTCGCTTCACCGACGACCCGGTTCTAATAGATACTATTACTTTTTTTGACGGCGCTTTTCCAAAATACGAAATGACTGCCGAAGAAATGACCGCTGAAGGCAATCGCGTAGTAGTGCGAGCGCGGATGAAAGGCAAACACGAAGGCGAGTGGGAAGGCATCATGCCCACGTATCGGCAGGTAGAATTTCCCGTCGTTGTGAGTTACGAAATTGTCAATAACAAAATAGTCACCCATTGGCTGGTGGCCGACCCTTCTGTTTTGATGGAGCAATTGGGGGTAGATACGATGAACAAAACAGACTGATTAGTTTACAGTGATCATTTAATAACTCTTAAAAACACCCAAAAATGGTACTTATCGTTGGTTCAACAGGCTTGGTTGGGACAGAAATTTGTCGCCTTCTTGCCGAGCAAAAAACACCTTTTCGCGCCTTGGTTCGTCACGACTCCAACCCCGAAAAAGTGAATCACCTCAAATCATTGGGCGCAGACATTGCCGTCGGCGACCTCAAAGATCCTGCTTCATTGGCAGCCGCTTGTGCAGGCGTGGAGCAAGTAATTTCGACCACTACCTCCATCTTGTCCATGCGCGAAGGAGATTCCATCGAAACGGTGGATCGTCAGGGACAACTCAACTTGGTAGAAACGGCCAAGCAAACCGGTGTCAAACGCTTTGTTTTTATCTCCTTCGTCCAAAATCAGCACAATACGTTTCCGCTATCGGATGCGAAACAGGCCGTAGAAAATGCACTCGCCGAAAGCGGCATGAATTGGAGCAGTCTTCAAGCCAATTATTTTATGGAAATGTGGTTAAGTCCAGCATTGGGTTTCAGTTATCCCCAAAACCAAGCCCGTATCTATGGGGAAGGCACAAACCCAATCAGTTGGATTTCTTACAAAGATATGGCACAACTCGCCGTTACCGCCCTGCACAACGCCTATACCGACAATCGGACTTACGCCATCGGTGGGCCTACCCCCCTCAGTCCAAAAGAAGTAGTGGCTATTTTTGAAAATACCTTTGGCACTGTTTTTACGGTTGAAAACGTACCCGAATCTGCTTTGCATCAGCAAAAAGAGGCCGCTACCAATCCTTTTGAAGCTTCTTTTGCGGGCTTGATGCTCCAATACGCCAATGGGGCAGTGCGCGCAAAGTAATGCTATAACAAAAAAATAGACAACGGGGGCAAATGCCTAACTTTGGAGTGACTAAACTCAAAGATTATGTACCTATTTTGCCCAAGTTGTCACAGCA
>NZ_JAIXST010000028.1 GCF_027484545.1 Runella sp.
AAATGAATGCATGAAATTTGCCAATCGTTCTGGTTCGCTTATTTCTACTTTCTTTTTCATTTCGCAAAATTGCAATTATTTTAGTTTTGATTCCAAGAAGTTCGGTCGTTCTCTATAATAGTGTAAAAACAATGTTCCTCGGATTTAAAATGCTCTTGCAATGTAGCGAGTAAAAATTGAGAAACTGTCTCATAATCAGGTTGATTATAACGAAGTAGGACGACGGAAACTTTTTTGATATTTTGAGCAAAAACAATATCACCGAAATCTTTGTCTTCGGTCAAAATTAACGCGTTTTTGTCAATGGCGATTTGAGTAACTTCTGTATCAGAAATACCCGCTAAATGTTCCCGTATTGAAAAAAATTCGTACCCATTCCCTGTAAGCAGGTTAATCCATCTCTGTGAAAGATTTTCAT
The DNA here is from genome assembly GCF_027484545.1 of Runella sp. Lineage (GTDB taxonomy): Bacteria > Bacteroidota > Bacteroidia > Cytophagales > Spirosomataceae > Runella. The sequence continues at coordinate 419 of NZ_JAIXST010000028.1, forward strand.
CACACACAATCATGCGGCCAAGATTAAATCTTCGTTGGCAATCACATCAGCTGCGTATGCAAGCGCCGCTAAGATTTGTTCGTAACGTAAATGTGGATAATCTTCTAACAATTGCTCAATGGTATGCCCTCCCGAAAGTTTTCGGATGATAAGCTCCACAGAGATACGCGTACCTTTCAAAACAGGTTTTCCCAGCAATATAGCTGGATTTCGTTCAATCAATGGGTGATGATTCATGTTTTTATTGGTCTAATGACTACAATGAAGTCGAAATTTAGTGTTTTTCAGTCACTTTAAAAACAGCCTTTACGAAATGCAGCGCATTACAAACTTTCGATTAGTGAGTTCGCACTTAGGCTGCTACATTACAGACGTCAATCCATAGAAAATCGCCCTAAGGCTACGTTTTCCCATCATTTGGGGGAGGGCGATTTGAGAGAGAAATGCTAACTTGCGGCTCCGTTTGTGTTCAATTTCACTTCATCGTATGAACTATACCTTTACCTTGGCGTTTTGCCTGGTCTCGTTTCTTTGTTTTTCGCAAGACGTACTCCTGTTTAAACCCGATTCCGTTCGTAAAGAATTTGAAGCCGTCAGGGTTTCCAACAACCTCAAAATAGACGGATTACTGAATGATAAAGAGTGGCTGCTGGCCAAACCCAAGAGTGACTTTATTGAAATAGACCCCCGCCAAGGCCAAATTCCGCGCCACCGTACCGAAATGCGGGCGCTGTTTAACCAAAATTATTTGTACATCGGCGTGTTTAATTACGACACGTTGGGAAAGAAATCCATTCGGGTCATTGATTTTAAGCGGGACTTCAACACCCGTACGTCTGATTTTGTGGGCATGACCATTGATGGCTTCAATGACCGCCGCAATGCCATGGTATTTACGACCAACCCGCACGGCGTACAGCGCGACTTTTTGGCTTTTGACGCCAATTACATTGATTTGGATTGGGATGGGCTTTGGCGCGTGCGTACGGCCCGCTCAGATTCGGGTTGGGTGGCAGAGTTTGCCATTCCCTGGAAAACCCTGCGCTATGCCAAGTCGGACTCCACTTTTCAAAGTTGGGGCTTCAACCTTAACCGAAGTCGACGCATGACCAACGAAAACTACGCATTTTCGCCGTTTCCGCGTTCATTCAATGTGTTACGGATGGACTACGCGGGCACCCTCAAAGGACTGCAACCGCCCCCGCCGACGGCCAACGTGCGGATACAACCGTTTTTCCTGACTTCCTACGACCGTTACCGCAACATAGACGGACGACAGCCCCACGATGCCGCTGTGAAATTGGGGGGCGAAGTAAAATGGGCCATCAGCTCGCGGGCCGTGTTGGATTTGACTTTTAATACCGACTTTGCGCAAGCCGACGCCGACCGACAGGTCAATAACGTGACGCGCTTTTCGGTGCTTTTTCCCGAGCGTCGGCAGTTTTTCTTAGAAAACGCCTCGCTGTTTGGAATTGGCGTTGGCCCGGCGGCTGACATGTCGGGTGGTTCGATGCGGATTCAGCCCTTTTTCAGCCGACAAATTGGTTTGGACGGAAGCGGAAACCCCATCCCGATTGATGCCGGGGCTCGTTTTGTGAGTCGTTCGGCCAAAACCAATTACGGTGCCATGTACATTCGCCAACGGGGTACCGACTCTTCGCCGGCTACCAACTACTTTGTGGGGCGCTATTCCGAAAATTTAGGAAAACAAAGCCGTTTGGGGACCTTGGTAACGGTCAAAAGCGACTCGGGCAATACGAATATCGTTGGGAATTTGGACGGGTTTGTGCGGTTCAACGAAGCCCATTCGCTCAACTGGATGCTGAACATGAGCCACGACTCCAAAGGCAACGTCACAGGTGTGGCAGGAGCCGCGCAGTACTACTACGCCACCAACCAATGGAAAATCTGGTGGACACAGTCGCTGATTTCCAAATCGTACAATCCCGCCGTAGGTTTTATTTCGCGTACCGATGTGATTGGGACGACGCCGGGGATTTTTTGGTTTTACCGCGGCAAACACATTCCCTTCAAAAAAATCATTCGTTCGTTTGAACCGAGTTTGTTGGTTGAGTTTTATAATCAAGCGAGTACCGGCCGCCTCATTGAGCGCTCGTATGGCCTGAGCCCTTTCTGGATCATGCTTCAGTCGGGAGGATTTATGGGGCATATCATGTCTCCCACCTACCAGTACCTGACCGAACCTTTCAGTCCGCTGGGGGTGAAAATTGCGGCGGGCGCGTACAACTACACACGTCATGCCATCTATTGGGGGAGTGATGGTTCTAAAAAGCTGAGCTTTACGTGGAATGGCGAATACGGAACCTATTACAACGGAAAACTCAATACCACCAACCTGAGCGTTTTGGTTGCCCCGATTCCGCATATTTCCATCACGGGGCGGTTCAATCGGAATGATTTCAGAAAGGTGGGCGTGAACAGTACCACCAAAAATGTAGACCTGTGGGCCGTAGAGGGACGTTTTGCGGCCAACCCGCGCCTCCAACTCATCGGTTTTTACCAACGCAACACCGACACCAAAGCTAACAACTACAACATCCGTTTGTCGTGGGAATATCAGCCGCTGTCGTTTATTTATATTGTGTTCAACAAGCGAGAATTCCAATCCACCACGCGCCTCGATACCCGCAGTCAGGAAGACCACCTGATTGCCAAAATCAGCTATTTGCGGCAGTTGTAGGTTTATACGACTAAGGGAGGGTTTTGATTAAAATATTCATTTATAAATAAGTGAAAGTCAGCATAGAATTGGCATCTTTGTATGAATAATGCAAAACAGAGGCATAGCCATGAACGCAGTATCAGCAAAACATAAGAAAAAAATAGCTAAAAACACCTCGCGGTCCATCTTCGATATAATGAAACGTAAGTTGGAGGATAAGGAAGCTATTGACAGGTATTACAGGGGTGAAATCACCTTAGAAGAATTGTATGCAAGAGGAATTAAGTTCGTACAACCCCTATAAGTACGAAAGAAAGAGTAGTACCAATGCCTTAGATTATACTTTTGTTACTGACTTTGGTATAGAATATTAGGTTTACTTCATTCATTCTCAGGGCGATTTTCCGACACACCCTCACTTAGACAATCAGACGTACACCTTTGGGTTCGGCCCATTGGTTGAGCACTCTACTCCTCTACCGTGTTACAAACACTCTCTTTATAAAAACGTCGAAGTCACCCTTCGGAAGACTTTGACCAACGGGGGGGCTGCGGGGTTACTACTCGCCTGAGCAACTCAAAAAACGTCAGATAAACTCCCAATAGTTAGAGCGATTGATACACTTAAAGTCGGAATTAGGATAGGCTTCCAGCCAAGATTGGGGCGGTTTTGCTGTTTTATCAGAAAATTTAAACTCAAAACCTGCCAATTGGCCATCGGCTTCTTCTATGTAATCCAGTTCGGCACCCGTGTAAGTTCTCCAAAAGTAGGAGTTGACAAATCGCCGTTGGTACGCATTATTTTTCAGGCGTTCAACCACGAGAAAATTCTCCCAAAGTTGCCCGACATCCGTACGGAAATCAAGCGTATTGAAATTGTTGACAAGGGCATTTCGTACGCCTAAATCGTAGAAATAAATTTTATCCATTTTGACCACTTCTTTCCTAAGATTTCGGCTAAAACCTGACAAACGAAACACTACAAATGCCTTTTCGAGTAAATCTATGTAAGACGCTACCGTATCTTTACTCATTTGAAGCGTATTCCCCAATTCATTGAGCGACACCTCCGAACCCGCTTGGAAGGCCAACAATTGCAGTAGCTTTTTGATTTTATCGGGGTGCTTGATTGTACTTAGTTCCAGAATGTCTTTGTATAAGTACGAGCGAGTCAGTTGGGTAAGAAATTGCACTTTATCGGCTTGATTCGGTAACGAAAATACATCCGGATAAGCCCCAAAGCGCAGAAAAGTCTCCAACCCGTGATTCAGTTCAAAAAGATTTTGTTGCTGTCTGAGCTCCGAAAAGGAGATAGGAAAGAGCGAAAAAGTCCAGGTACGGCCCGTCAGCGGCTCTTGGGTGCGATTGGCCAATTCAAAAGACGAGGAGCCTGTTGCAATGATTTTCAATTCGGGCAGGGCGTCGTGTAAGATTTTGAGGTTGATGCCTATGTCTGGGATTCGTTGGGCTTCGTCAATAAAAAGTAACTCGTAACCGTCGGTGAGCATACGCATTTTCGTCAGGTCACGGCTTGAAAAAACATCGTTGTATTTTTCTTCATCCGCATTGATAGACAGGCTTTTATAAGGCACCTGTGAGAGGAGTTGCTTTACCAACGTTGTTTTGCCTACTTGCCTTGCTCCGTAAATAAGGATGATTTTTGAGGAATGATTGAGCTTCTCCAGTAGCTCATCCAGTAAAAATCGTTGTATCATATTCTCCAAATTAGCGTTAATTTAGCTAATGCATTAGCTAAATTAACGCTAATTTGGAGAATAACAAAGTTAAATGATATTACTCACAGAAATTCTTACGAAATAAAACAGCGTTCCCGGCGCTCGTCGTGTTACAAACACGCTCTTTATGGAAAGGTCGAAGTCACCCTTCGGAAGACTTCGACCAACGGGGGACTAAATTTCAGACACCTACAAGCAAATCTGTGGGTATTCTTAGTTCTTTATGAAGCGTTCTAATTTGAGTTAGGGATAACTGCCTCTTTCCACTAAAGATTTCAGAGACACGATTAGAGCCTAATATCCTCGACAAGTCCTTACGGGTTAAATTCAATTGTTCCAAAGCCTGTTCAATTACTTGCGGCAATGTCAACTCGGTTTTATTAAAATTAAAATTCTTTGCTTCGTATGCCTCAATTAAAGTGCTTAAAGCATCAAGATGAGCAAACTTTTTATCTTCCTCCGCCTCATTTTCAAAAAAAATATCGTCCAATTCTTCCACCCATTCGCAAAAACGAAGGTAGGTTATTTCATCAGTGATAGGTGTTATGGAGTATTTAGCACTCGGGAATTTTTTCATTTTACGGGTCTTTGCTTTAAATAGTGGCAATATCCATTATTTTGTCGTATTCGGTGTGTGTCCCAATAAATCGAATATAGACACGCTGCGCTCTGGGGTGAAATCTAAATTTTGCTACCAGCCTACACTTATTTCGGGCAATATTGAAAACAATACGTTCATTACCGACATAATCTGCACTATTGAACATCTGTATCACCTCTTGAATCGTGAAAAAACTATTGGCATTGACCACATCATACCAAAATCTCAAGGAGGCTTGCGCGTCTGGATACTGTTTACAAAAATCTTCCAATCGTCTTTGAGTGATTATTCTCATCGAGCAAATATAAAAAATATTCCCAATTTGGGAAAGAAATACGGTATTTGTTGTACTTTCAGCACACAAAAAGCCATAGTTTTTTCCTTACTTACTTTGTCATTATAAAAGATGATTCTATAAAAGGGCTGTGGGACACAGCCCACGGGGGAGTACCGCGAGGAATTGTTTGCCCGATTTATTCCCATTGCCACCGCCGGCAGCTATTTGGGAGAAGATCCTATTCTGGGAGCGATGGCTCACAACTTGCCGTGATTGAATACTTTTTTTACTATCTTTGGTTGTTGATTTGCCGAGTAAAGTTAAAAATAAAGGATTGCCATGACGGAATTTAGGATTAGTGTTAAAAATGCCAAAACCGCCTCAGCTTTGCGTAAATTACTGAACGAAATGGTAAATTTAGAGGTCGAAGAAATCGACAATGGAAGAATTGTTAGAGGAGAAGGAGATACTTCTGTTATTGCTGCTCTTTGCGGTTCGTGGGAGAAAAATGCGCCCCGCCGTTCAGCTGATGAAATCCGTAAAACAGCATGGCAAAGAAAAGTAAGATAGTAATTATTGACAGTTGCGTTGTATTTGATTATTTGAAGGGCAGCGAAGTAGTACGTTCTGAAATTTTTGAAAAGATAGGAGTGAATAACGCTTTTGTCAGTACCATTACTATTCTTGAAACCTACTATGGAATGTTGAAAAAAGAAGAAGCCGACACGCGCACATTCTTTCGTCAAATCAATCATTTTGTCATAGATAAAGAGACAAGCCAAAAAGCAATTGAGTTAATGGTGGGGTACAGAAGCCAAAAAATTGGTTTACCTGATTGCTTAATTGCCGCTACCTGTATCGTAAACAACGCCCAACTCTACACTTACAACACCAAGGACTTCGACTATATAGAAGGGGTAAAGCTGTATAAACCTAAACAAAGGCAGTTAAAATTGTAGCTAAATTCAACTTGCCGGACGGAAAACAGCGTTCCCGGCACTCACCGTGTTACAAACACTCTGTTTATTTTTAGTACGGAGTCCTCCTTCGGAAGACACCGCACAACGGGGGGGTATTTGTTATACTTTCAGCACACAAAAAGCCATAGTTTTCTCCTTACTCACCTTGTCATTATAAAAGATGATTCTATAAAAGGGCTGTGGGACACAGCCCACGGGGGGAGAAGACTTGGACGAACGGGAGAGAAGGGGAGCTTTTTATCAATTACTTTGTCATGCCGTAGGCATCTAAATCCTTTTTTTTAAATGAAAGGAGAAGGATGCAGCTCATTGAGAAAGAGGCAACTGTAGATAAGTAGAAACTTGATAGTCGTCACGGCTCGGGCCACCCCGTCGAGGGACGCGAGCGACTGCGGGGATATTTGGGTACTTACCGTGTTACAAACACTCTGTTTATTTTTAGTACGGAGTCCTCCTTCGGAAGACACCGCACAACGGGGGGATTATTGCTTAAATCGAACTTCATTATGATATTTTAGAAATTCAATATCAGGATGGAATCTTGAAGGAAGAATTATGTCTTTATTCTCATATTTTAGAAAATAATCCTCAATTGATTTAGATTTTTTCTGTTTTAATAAAATAGGGGAAATTTTTATTTTATAATCAGTTGTAATTGTTATTAAACCTGTCTCAAAAGCCTTGTCATGAAGTGCATTAATAGCTATTCCATTTTGCAGATTTAATCTATTTTTCTCATCAAGACTCCAAGGTTTTATATGACCCGCTATTAAAAATTCGGGTTGCTGAATTCCCGTAATGCAACATGTATTATTATATGAAGCCAAAATAGAGCTTCTAAAAAAAGATTGATTAACTCTAACTTTCACTAATTGTTCTCTCATTTTTCCTTCTCTTGGTAATTCATTTTCTGAAATATTATATAATTTTTCAATAGTTGTATTTTTCATTTTTGCCAAAAGTTTTTCACTTTCAAAAGGCAAATCCTCCCAATGCTCGAAAAACTCTTTCCATATTTCAGCATCTAATTTACTCGCATTTGAAGCCCCTTTAATACCTCTTTCTTTCAAACTTGGGTCAAGACTTGCAAAGTTTACAAGTTTAAAGGCAACAGAGTTTGCAGTCCTACCAATTACGTTGGCAAGACTAATTACATTTGGATTACGTGCATCTAATTTTCCAAAAGGGGTTATACAATAAAGATTTATTGCTAAAATTAACTCCCCTCTTGTCCAGAGTTTTTGCCCTTCTTTCATTCGTCATTATCTTTTTGTATTACAAATTCATAACCACATTTATCTGACAGGCATTTATGGTGTTGAGTTTGCTCTGGTGTTTTAAATAAATCCAAAGTAATTTCAGTTCTTGAACCGCATTTAGGACAAGTTGCTGGCTGGTCAGAAAAAGTATATATTTCCAGATAATCTATCATGCGGCAAGTTTTGCGTTAGGGCTTGAAGTGGAAATCCTTTTGTGAGGTACGAACAAAAATTGAAATGAAAAGCCTGACCTGATAGAGGAACACCCAAATTTTCATTATTTAAAGGTGTTGCAACAGAGTTTTTAAACTGTTTATACGCTTGATTGTCAGAAACTAAAATCAAAAAATTATCGGAAAAACCTTGTAATCTTACATATTCCCTCGGTGTTAAACGTCTTGTGTTTCTGTATTCTTGTGGAATCAAAATCTCTGCACCGTCTATATATAACTCGCACTCATTGTTCTCGAAATACCATTTAAGTCAGTCATAGTTGCTGTAGGTTTGAAGTATTAAGAAACTCCGTTTTGATGGTTTTGAAAGTAATGCGTTAGGTGTGCTAAATCGTTTTCAGTAGTTTTGTTCACCTCAAATTTCAGTTTTACTTTTATGTCAGAATATTTCTTGCTCATCGTATTTTTAAAATTGCTCGAAAATATACGAAATCTTTCCTTAATGTGAACTTTAAATCCTGAAAATTTAGCCGAAAGTAGAGGTTTTGGTTTGTCAGTATATGTTCGACTGTCGCTACTCAGTGGGCTGTGTCCCGCAGCTTTTTATGACACTATTTGTGCTATCAGACCAGAAGCATAGGCTTTAGTCATTATCCAGTCAAATCCACTGGCTATAAGCCTCCAAAGTGGTGAATCAGGATACTAACTACGGCTACTGTCGATTGCCAAGGGTATCTGACAAGTGGATGAGTTGAGTTATGGTGTGAACACTACCTACGGCTTAAAATCTAACAAATCAAGCTAAAATTCGCTTTATAAACAAAAAAGCGCGAGGCAATGCCCCGCGCTTGTGATTAATGGATTTCAATCGAAAATCGACCATCAGCCATCGAAAATAATATTACCCAATCGCTTCCGCGCCCGTATCTTTCCAGCTTCTTGAATTGGCTGAATCAATGACGGCTTCGCATACTTTTTGGGTTTGTAAGGCATCTCTGAACGTGGGGCCGCAAGGCTCGCCGGTTTCGAGGCTTTTGAGGAAATCGGCTACTTGGTGAATAAAGCTGTGCTCGTAGCCGATGCCACAACCCGGAATCCACCAACGATTCATGTACGGTTGGTCGCCGTCGGTGACGTGGATGGAGCGCCAGCCGCGTACGATGGATTCGTCCTTGTGGTCGAAATATTCGAGGCGGTTCAAATCGTGCAAATCCCAACGAATCGAAGCGTGCTCGCCGTTGATCTCAAACGTATACAGGGCTTTGTGGCCGCGTGCATAGCGTGTCGATTCAAAAAGACCCAATGAACCATTCGCAAAATGGCAGTGGAAAAGGCAGGCATCGTCAATGCCAACGGGTTCTACTTTGCCCGAAATTTGGTGCATCCGCTCTTTGATGAACGTTTCGGTCATGGCCGAAACGTCGGTGATGGCGCCGTTGAGCCACATCGCCGTATCAATGCAGTGCGCCAGCAAATCGCCCGTTACTCCCGAACCGGCCGAGGCCACATCCATGCGCCACAAACCCGTACCTCCTTGCGGTAGGTCGGCATTGATGGTCCAGTCCTGGAGGAAGTTAGCGCGGTAGTGAAAGATTTTGCCCAGTTTGCCCGAATCCACAATTTGCTTGGCCAACGTCACGGCCGGAATCCGACGGTAGTTGTACCAAACGGTGGTTTTCACGCCTGCTTTCTCAGCCGCTTCTACCATTGTTTCTCCTTCGGCCAACGTCCGGGCGAGTGGTTTTTCGCAAAGAATCATCTTGCCTGCTGCTGCCGCCGCCAAAGCGATTTCGGCGTGACTGTCGTTGGGCGTACAAATGTCGATCGCGTCAATATCGTCGCGGGCTACCAAGGCTTTCCAATCCGTTTCGTACGATTCAAAACCCCATTGTTCGGCAAACGCCTGAACATTTGCGAGGTTACGTGAGCAAACCGCCTTCAAAACCGGGCGATATTCCAATTCAGGAAAAAAGTTGGCAATTCTGTTATATCCGTTGGAGTGAGTACGGCCCATCAAACCCGTTCCCACCAATCCAATTCTTATTTGTTTTTTAGTTGACATAGTTTTAAGAAGTTTTAAGCCCTCCCCAAAATGGGGAGGGTTGGGTGGGGCCTATTTATGCTTCGTACCAACCATGCGCCTGACGCACCTTGATCATGGCGGCTAAAATGTCGTTCCAGGTTTGCTGATTGTTCATGACGGCGTTCGGGAACATACAGCCATCCCAACAAATGTGTCTGAAGGCTTTAGTCAGCTCGCCGCTTTCGTCGCGCAGCCAAAGACCCGCGTCGTGCGTGATGTCGAGTTTCCCGTTAGGGTCGGTGGCTTGGCAGTGGCGACCCGTTTTATCGTGTGAGCCGGAGCCAAATACCGTTCCGTCGTTTTGAGCTACGTGGAAGTCAAACGTCCAGGGACGAAGCGCCTTGGTTAATGTTTTTAAGGCTTCTAAGAACGTTTCGCGATCACCCCATTGAAAATCTTCGGGTAAGATGCGATGCTCAGGGGCATTATAACCCAACAGATACAACGTAGTATGCGACATATCTGCCTGGAAACCGACGTTTTTGCGGTCCACGGCTTCGAGGGTTTCGAGCATGTATTTCCAGCTGTGCATTCCCCCCCAGCAGATTTCTCCTTCGGCAGCCAGACGCTCGCCGTAGTCAGCAGCAACGTCGGCCGCTTCGCGGAACGTTTGGGCAATGAGTTTGGTGTTACCCGCAGGGTCGACGGCCCAGTCGTGCGGGCTGCTTGCGGAGTCAATCCGAACGATACCGTTGTGACGAATGCCTATTTCACGCAATTTTTGACCAATGATGCAGCTTTTACGCACCATTTCCACAAATTCAGCCCGTTGCTCTTTGGTGCCCATGGCAGGGCCACCCCAAATAGGAGCAACCAAACTGCCGATTTCGAGACCGTGGGCGGCTACTTTATCGGCCAACCGTTTGATGCCGTCGTCAGAAATATCAAGATCGTAGTGAGGGTCAAAAAGGCCTAAATCTACACCGTCAAACTTAACCCCGCCCACTTCGGCAGCGGCGGTCATTTCGAGCATGGTATCAAGCGCAATCGTAGGTTCTGAATCAGGACCTTTTCCCACAATACCGGGCCATGTGGCATTGTGGAGTTTGGGATAATTATTTTCGGGCATGTTGATAAAAGTATTTAAGGTTTATGTTTATGAATTATCAATTTTTAGTTAAAGTGTTTTTAAGGGACACAGAGTAACTCAGAGCGGTCCGTCGCAGCGGTTCATCACAAAGTTACACGGAGTTAAATTCCCGATTAACGATTCAACGAATAACAGTTAACGTCTTTTACTTCACAACCACTAAATCCGGGTTATTTGGACCAAAGTGTTTTAGAATCACGATAGGGTCATTGGCGGATGGGTTGCTGATCGTTACCCCTTCCATTGCCGCTTTCTCGGTGACAAAAAACTCATCATTGGTCAATTGTCCGTAGCGAATCAGCGCGGGCGTTTCGATGTCCCATACGCCGAATTTGCCGTGTCCCTGCATCACAATGATACCGTAAGCGGCACTGTCTTTGATGGTAACGGTTTGTCCCGGGAATACCGTCAACTCTTTGGCACTGAATGCTTCCGAGCGGTAGCACACCCATACTTCGCTGTAACCTTCCGTCGGTTCGGCCGATACGGGAATGGGGCGCATAAAGCGGGTTTCCAACAGGTTCGGGTTGGTGTTCAAATCCCAGTCAATCACTTCCATCAATTGGTCGTAATCGCCGATTCGGTCGGCAGGAGTACCGTTCCACAACAGTTCTTCGGGGATAACCGCCTCATTTACCAACGATTGATACATGGCAAACACGTCCGACGCTTTTTGTGGCTCGTACGTACACAGGCTTCCCGGTGCGTGGAGCATTCCCGGAGGCACGTCCCAGCCTGTTCCTGGAATCAGCGGAAACGCCTGCGAATACATCGTGATTTTATTATCTCCTTTGGTAAAATTCATCAAACACTCCTTGATCTGCTCTTTGGTGGTGCCGGGAGCAATTCCGAAGAACGTATAAGGGAAATCACCGCCGTGGTTGTTGAGTTGCGGAGGATAGTAATAGGCTTCCGGTTTGCCGAGTTGACCGATTTTGGCGGCTTCTTCGTCGTTGTGGTGAATATGGTGCGGCAAGGGACCCATGTTATCAAAAAACTTAGAGTACATCGGCCAGCTTTTGTGCTCGTCCCACAGACGGTCACCGATGATTTCTCCTTTGAGTTCATCAATCACGTCTTTCAGTAAAACTTGCTCCGTTTGCCCGTTTTCTTCGTAAACCACTTTACTCAAACCTTCATGCTCTCCCGTTAAAGGGCCGTTCTTGGCAGGAGTGGTTGACGATAACCAACGCTCATCAATACCGCCGCGTACGCCGCCCAATACGTAATAATCATCGGGGTGAAGTTTAATACGACGCCCAGGTACGCAAAAAGAGCGGGGAACCCAAGTGGGTGCTAAACGTAAAATTCCCTTTCCTTGCTCTACTGCTTTTTCAGCTAAACTTGAATTTGCCATTGTCTCTGTTGGGTGCTTTCGCCTTTGTTAATAGTTATTCGTTTTTGTTTTATTATAGTTGGATGACAGCCTGTCGGTTCTGTCAGAGGATATTGCTGATTACTTTTAATTCCAAATCATACACGCGGCGCTCTCCCGGTGCCAACTGAATAAGCGTGTTTTGTTCGCGGGCTTTTGCCTGTCCAATGGGCGGATTTGTACCCGGTTCGATGCCTGTTACGTATTCGCCTTTGCCCCAATGTTGCCAATTGATCAACCAAGGCAATTGACTTTTCTGAAATCGGAGCGAAACCTCAAGACCCAATCTTGAATTACGGAGTCCGCAATGGCAGATACCGTTCGGGTCGGCATCAATGTCAATAAAAGCGGCTTCTTCGCCACCGCCACTGTGTTCGTCCAGGGGAGCCGGGCAGGTACGAAAATCATTTCCTTCTCTGAAAATGGGGTTATTGGGGTCGCCGTCGCGCGATTGCCACTTTCCCTGCCAAATTAGTTCCGTTCCTTCGTCTACCAACGGCCAGCCAAAGTTGAAATGATACAGCAGCATGTGAGGTGCTACGGTATTTCCCCGATTGAGCACTTCGTCGTGAATTCGGATGGAGGCTTCGCCCAATGTTCCCGAAATCGTACGTCTTAATTCCAACGCAGGGCCAAAAATTCTGGTTTGCTTGATAATGCCCGTAATGCTCATGTCCATCTTGCCCGCGAAAGGGTCGGGTTGGATAATGGACTCAATTTCGGCCGGAATATTACTAATTTGTCCGTGCAGTCCTCGGGTTCCAAATTCATCCGATTCGGGTCCGCCAATGTGCGACAGCCCGCAGGTGGTAAGCAGCCCGCCGCCAAACGTCCGCAGCCATTCAATGCCTTGGTCGGAGAAAGGTTGCGGCGGTGTAATTCCCAAGTGACTCAGCCAAGCCAAACAGTGTTGGTTGTAAAACGCGTCGGCAATGTCCATCGCTCTGTCAATGACCACTTTATAGCGAAGTCCTGTTCCCGTATTTATCCACGCAATGCGCGTTCCTCGTCCTAAACCATTGTCAATGACCGCCGTTTCAATACCACCGAGTTGGGCAGAATTTGATATTTTATTGGTCCAGTTTTGAGTTGTTACATCTCCGCCATTCATGGAAATCGGTCGTTATCGAATTGGAGCAGTTTAAGAAGGCAAAAGCCCTTTAAAAATGCTTTATAATGGTTTAATTCGGCAAAAATTAGTATTTATGAGATAAATCAGTGGCTCAATAGCCAATTTTTGACTCTTGGGTTAAAATCGTCCAATTGTTCAAAGTGAAAGATATGACCGCTTTTTTCGTACAGATACAGTTCGGCGTTGGGTATTGCTCCCGTCACTTCTTCGGCCATCCACACGGGCGTAAAAATATCTTCCTTGCCTCCAATCACCAGTGTTGGTTGTTGTACGGAAAGAAGGTCCGGTAAAGCATTGTGGTTGATACAGGCAGCGGCTTGCCCTTCCAGACCATGGAGAGGTTGCGGGAAGGGGTCAATAGCCGCAGATTTCCGTCCTTCTTCCAAATCCAAAGCCACTTGTTCATTGTCCCACGAAGCTTTGGAATAAATCAGTTGCTGAATGTACAAACTGAACTCTTCGGGCCTGAATCGTGCTTTGCAGTGCATCATGTGCTGAAAAATCGCTTTGGCGGCATTGTCGCACCGCGCCCAAGGACACATCAGCACTAACGATTTTACTTTTTCGGGATGACGAATGGCTAATTGCTGGGCAATCGTACTTCCCATCGAACAACCCACGACGCTTACTTTTTCAATCTGAAGAGCATCCAACAGCCCGGCATAATCGTCGGCCATTTGGGCGGTAGAGTAGGGGCCGACTGGTTTGTCAGATAGACCCACGCCCCGATTATCCCCAATAATGCACCAGAAATCAGTTTGCCAATAAGAAGCATGAGGCTCCCACACCGAACCGGGTGCCGTGATTCCCATGATCAACAGGAGCGGCTCTGCCGAACTCGACCCGCGCTCCTCGTAGTAAAAGTTAATTCCGTTGGTTTGTACAAAAGGCATAGGTACTAATGGTGAATGACGGGGCCGCCCGTGCGGTGAATGAGTGAATTGTGTATGATGAATAATCTGAATGACGAATAATCCAGCTTTTGAATGTATACCCTATTTTTAATAAGACATTTGAGGTTATAAAAACCTGAATAACAAAATTTTATATTTTCTTATATGCCTTATATGGTTCGCAGATAGTTTATTTTAAATTAGGGATTAGATCATTCTGAATCCAGCGACCATCATGCAGGGTGACAAAATCGGGGTCTTCCAAGGCTTCTTCTCCTTCATCTTCACAAATAATCCAACCACCGTAATTGATGTCTTTCAGCCATTGCGTAATGGACAAAAGGTCTACTTTGCCATTGCCCATTAACGTAAATTCAGGATCGCCGTTCCAATCTTTGTAATGCACGTGGTTGATTAGAGGGGCGTATTCTTTCATCTTTCCGAGCGGGTCCATGCCACCGTTAATGATGTGTCCCACGTCGGGGGTCCAGCCCGTTACTGTTGTATCTAACGATTCCAATACCGCTTTGTAATCTTCTTCGGTACGAATAATGGACGTGTGAGGTGAGTTCGGATGGAAACTGCACGGCACGCCTTTGTCTTTTGCCCGGGCCGAAACCGTATTGACGATATTGACCAAACTGCGACGGCGTTCTTCCAAATTATGGCGGCCGGTAGGGATTTGTACGGTATTGAGCACCGCTCCCGGAAAACGTTCCAAGAGACTGATGGCGTTGTTGGCAACGATACGCTCGCTTTGAGATTCTTCCTCTCCGTTCCATTCCAATGCCAAAGCAACTGCCGCTAATTCAATCCCTTGTTCTTTCAATTTAGCCTCTAAACGGTCGGGGTCAACCAATTCGCCCATCCAAGTGAAAATGGGCTGTATTCCCGTGAATCCTGCTTGGGCAATAATTTCAATCATGTGACCCAAGCGCCCCTGATGAGTAGTGCCGTTGCCGCTCATGAACCAGGTGTACACCTCAGAGCCAAAGCGAAATGGAAGTTTTTCTGACATAGGTAAATGAGTAAATTAGTGAATGACGGGGCCGCCCGTGCGGTGATTTAGTGAATGAGTTGCGTACTTACTTAATTTCTCAGTTAAAAATAGAACGCTGATTTTACAGATAAAACGGGTTAGAACAGAATAAATCTGTGAGAATTCGTTCAATCCGTTTCATCTGTGTTCTATCTTACTATTTGTTTAAATGAACAAAATCGTTTTTCAGGTTTATTTTTTCTTTACGACTTCACCGGGCATAATTAACGAATCCCAACCGGCTAAATCAGAAGGTTTTACGTTGGCTTTGTAACCGGTAAAGTTAAAGGTGGTAGGTTTGTAAGGGCCTACAAAATCCACGTTGTTGTTTGCTTTGATTTCTTTCTCCATACCCATTCCCCAAAACATAGCATTGACGAGCATTCGACGAAATCCTTCGTTGAGAATATCTTCTGATGCTCCGTGGGTAGTGGTAAAAGAGCGTCCGCTTTTTCCGGAGGGGACTGTATAATTTTTCACCCAAGCTACGGGTAGCAATTCTTTGGTTTTATCGGGTTTGGCATCGGCGGTCATGCCATTGAGCACCTGTCCGCGGCCTATGACGGTGGCTTCTTTGGGATAGGCCGTGTAGCCGCCCGATTGCACCCACATATCTTTCACCCCTCGCATAATGGGGTGCTCTTTTTGGTTTTCTTCAATGATTATTTTGGAAGATTGCTTGTGGTTGGTGCCGTAGTGAGATACCCACGTCTCTCCCAAAACCAATTCGCCGAAACCGCCTTTCCACTCACTTTTAGGGCCTTTATAATTCCAGCCGTAGTGCTCCCATTTTGGGTCACTTTTGATGTCAAAAGCGTGGGTAGACGTTCGCAGACCTACCACCAGGCCGCCGCGTTTGAGGTAGTTATCGATGTACTGCATTTCTTCATCTGCAAAATGAGCGAAACGCGTAAAAATGAACAATAAGTCGGTATTTTCGAGTACTTTGAGTCCTTTCAGATTTGAGCCTCCCGGAAAAATATAGCCATTTTCGTCGAGCGCGTAGATAACCGTACAGGTAAATCCGTAGCGCTTTGCCAATATCCGTGCCAAGGCAGGAAGGGTTTCTTCGCCGCGGTATTCGTGGTCGGTAGCGATAAAGACAATATTTTTTCCTGCTCCCGGGCCTTTTCCCCCTTTGTAAACAACGCGGTATTTGTTCTGGTCGTCTTCCGTGCCGGCAGTCGCTTTTATGGCGCCGGGGGTGGGTTTGGCTGAAACCGAACTTATTGACAAATAAGAAAAAATGCTGAAACAGAGCATCAAACTCCAAATAGTTTTCATAAAAAAGGGGTAGTAGGAAGGGTTTATGAAAATCAAAGTCCGTGCTTTGCGCCCATTTCTTTGATGAATGTATAGCCCTGCTCGGCAATATGCCAAGGCTCGTTGTATTCACGCCAAACGCCAATAGCGTTGGCAAAATCAGGGTCATTTCTTGAAAATGCCTCAATGGTCAACCAACCTTTGTAGTTGATGCTCGCCAATCCCGCAAAAGCATCATCAAAAGGCACGTGTCCGTCACCGGGCGTACCTCGGTCGTTTTCGCTGATGTGAACGTGGCTCAATAAGGGCGCTATCAGATGGAGTGCCGCATCGTATTTTTTCTCCTCGATGTTGGCGTGATGTGTGTCAAACATCGCCCGCACGTGCGAGTGGTCAGCCAATGTGACCAAGCGAGACAATTGCGACATGGTATTGCACAAATAACACTCAAAACGATTGAGCGCTTCCAATGCCAATACGATGTTGGCCTGAGCTGCGTATTCTCCGGCGGCGTGCAATACTTCGGCACTCCATGCGTATTCTTCATCCAATGCGGGATGGGCGGCAAAGTGCGCATGGGCCGAATGAAACGGACCGCACAAAATCTGTGAATTCAAATCATAGGAACGGTCAATGACCCACTTGATACGGTCAAGACTTTTGGCACGCACGGCTGCGGATTCACTGATAGGATTTTGGTCAGGGCTTACTACGGTCACAGTCGTCACTCCCAAGCCGAGGTCGCGCGTAAAATTACCGACTTGCTTATACGCGGCTTCGTCGGGCGAACCCACAAAAAACTCTACGCCGTCGTATCCGATTTGTTTTAAGCGGTCAATGATTGGGAAAAGTTCATCTGACATTCCCGCCGACCAAGCCAATACATTAAATCCGATTTTATTCATAATTCTTTGTTAATCTGTTGATGCTATGCTTATTGTTAAATCTTTGGGTTTCTGCAATGAAACCCAAAGATTCATTTTTACTCTTTATAATTGTTTTAAACGGAGATTACGATATTGAACTTTCATCGGTGGGCCAACGTGAACCTGGACGCCGAGCAGCCCTTTTGATTTGCCATTAGCCGCGTCATTATCAGTAACATCACTCATCAGAATACCGTTAACGAAGTGTTGTAGACGATTTCCTTTTACAATCAAATGAAACTCGTTCCAGTCTTCGGTTTTAATTTTTGTTTTTAAAGAATCCGAATTTCCCAAAGAACCCGTTACTTTCAATTCCGTCCAGGCATTCTTCTGCACTTTGGCGCGTACTGACTCAGGAGTGGAGGGTCCGGTTTGGGGGTTGATACTGGTGATTTGACCGCGGTAGGCTAAGGTAGTTCGGCCGCGCTCTTCGTAGTTTTGTCCTGTATAGCGATTTTGTCCGTCTATATCGGCTTGATATCCGCGCAAAGCATAAGGTACATCAGCCAATTTCTCACTGCGGTAATTGATACCGGAGTTACCTGTTTTGGTAATGTTAAACTCTCCTTTTAATTCAAAATCACCAGGTTGTCCGCCTTGCCAAACAATAAAGGAATTGGTTTTGAGCAGGGTAGCAGGCGTAATTTCTCCTACTAAATTGCCGTTTTCCACTCTCCAGTAAACGGGGTCGCCTTCCCAACCTTTCAGGGTTTTGCCATCAAATATTTGCACGAAGCCGTCGGGGCGGCCGTCCGCTTTTTGGCCTTGGCTTGTTACTTTACAACCTACCGACAGCAATACCAACGCTAATAATCCTACTTGAAGGAACTTGAAACTGTGTGTTTTTATCATTTGAATTCGATTTTGAAATTGTTTGTTTTTGGTTTCGAGAAGCTTAATTTGAATCGTTTGTGCAGTCGGGTTTGCAAATCAACTTCTAAACAAGAGCCAAATTAATATTCAAATATTTCTAAAAAGCAGATAAAATACTATCCTACACCTACCTGCTTGTTTCTTTTTTATAGAGTCAACAGAGCTTATGTTGGCTATTTGGTGTTGAAAGTCAGTAGATTAGCCGTTCTAAATTCGTTTAAATTTGTAAAGCTCCTATGAGTAAGGGCGTGCGATTCTGTCTATCGTTTGTTTGATAGATACCCAATAGGCGTTAAAATTGAAGTGTTTTCAGCGGAGGCAGATGCCGGGTTAAGCGTCGGATATAGGCTTAAAAGTTTCATTTGAAAGGTGCCGGTTTAATCTAATAATGAATCAGAAAGACTATTTATTTACGTTTTAAAGCACTTTTTGGGCCATTGCTACCCCTTGTTTCTCTCAAAATCGTAAATAAAATACCCGCCGGATTCGCTATCAGCGCAGCACCCATACTTTCCCTCGCTGCGTATCCAACCCTCCCTGTACATGAGGCACAATCATATAGGTGTATTCACCTGGGGCAACGCGGGCTCCCTGATAGCTGCCGTCCCACGGTTTTTGATAGCCTTTTTCCTGATGAAAAATCAATTCTCCCCATCGATTGTAGACAAAGACTTCAGCCTCTGGAAATTTATCTATGTTGCGAATTTCCCATTGGTCGTTCATACCATCGCCATTAGGAGAAAAAACATCAGGTATAAAAAGTAAATCAACGACAGTCACTTTGATGGTTGCCGTGGATTTACAACCGTTGGATGACGTAACTGTGAGGGTATAAACTGCGTTTTGGGGAGCGTTAACGGTTGGTTGCAACGCTGTAGGATTACTCAACCCCAACGGCGGAGACCATTGATAAGTATAGCCAGTCGGGTTGTCCGCTTGCGCATTCAGTGGCATATCAGTATCTCTTAATTGAGTCAAAGATTTGGGCAAACTGACAACCGGTGCCGCTTTGACTTCCAAATAGCGCGTTTTTTCAATGGTGCAACCTCCGCTTAGCAGAATCTCATAGCGTATGGCATGACGCCCAACCCCCGCTTTTTGCACATTAATTGCATTGGTTTCGACGCCATCGCCCAGAAATCGTCCGCCTGTTGGAGTAGCTTTCAGGGAAATAGGAAGCGAATCGTTGGAACAAACAGCTCTTAACGAATCGAAAACTATAGCATTGGAAGTAGCTTGAGTGATTCGGACAGAGTCAGATAGGGCACTACAGCGACCGCTGTAGATTCGGACTTGATAGGTACCTTCCTGTTTTGGATACAACGTCTTTTGATCCTTGGCCATTAGTTGATTCCCTCGGAGCCATTCTAACGAAAAGCCTGCCTGCAATTCGGTATCCAATTTGACCGAATCCCGAAGGCAAAGTACATTTTTGGAGGCAGTTAAAGGAGGCTTAGTAGGGGTGGGAAGCACCATAACCACAACGGTATCGCGAGTAAGACACGTACTGGCCTGAAAACCAACAGCTACACTATAAGTACCCTGTTGTTTGGTGGACAAACTGTTTTTCGTTTCGTTCGGAATTGCAGTGCCGTCTTTAAACCAGTTAAACGTAAAACCAGTCCCTTGAGTAGCTTGAAATGTGGCTGTTTCACCGTTACAGATACGAATCGAATCGGTAGGAGTGAGGCGGGCAACGGGGCCTTTTCCAGCAATGACCTTGACCAACTGAGAAACAGTATCAACCGCACATTTTTTAGCAAAACTTGCTGACACCTGGTAGTCTCCCAATTGGGTTACTTTCAACGTATTTGATTTTTCATTTGGGATATTGGAACCGTCTTTTTTCCATTGATAGGCAATGTCTACCCCTGTTGTAAATGTCAAATCTACCGAACTCCCTTCACAAAGTTCGACTGTGGTAGCGGGTTGAGTAGTATTGGTACTGGTAAAAACGGTTGGAGCCGGCGGGGAGCTTCCGCTGCAATCAATTACTTTGAGCTGGAAATCTCGCCTTACGGAGCCGATTTTTACGCCATTACGGTATTCTTCCACTAAAACTGTAAATACATACAGCCCCAATTGGGTAGCGGTGACGTTCAATAGTCCTGTTTTGGAATCAATGCCCAGGGCGGGTTTGCCGGGAATGATGTTTGATAATCCAAATCCTGTTTCCCACGTAATGCTTGGGTAAGAACTGTGCGACTGACCTAAACCGGTAGTCATTCCTACAACATTTGAAGTATATCCCTGCAAAGGAGTGACCAGTAAGTAACGCAACTCATCGCCATCGGCATCGGTCGCTTTTATGCTCATTTTGAAGGGTTTATTGATACAGATATAATCACCGTTGGGAATGCCGATATCGGGGGAAGAGTTTTTAAAAAATTGCCCGTTTGAGAGCAACGCAGGAAATTCAAGCATAAAAACCATACCAATTCCCGAAGTCTGCTTTTTAAGATTAGTTACCCCGTCTGTTCTGCAACAACGTTCCCAAATGATATAATACCCTTCCGGGTCATTGAAAAGAGCGGGATTTAACGTTATTTCTCTACTATATCGTAGTTCAACAGTTTTGAGCTCCTGCGTTCCCGCACATGCTTCGTTCTGATAAATAATGTTAGTAGTGGGAGGGGACTGTGGAAAAAGCTCCGAAGTGGCCATCTTCACATGATCTTTTTTACGGAAAAAATGGACTTCGACATATGGATCTGTATTATTTACGGTAAGCGTGTTGAAGTCAGCGTAGATATTCAACGTTAGAATATATTTGCCTTGAGTTGAAGTGGCAGCCATACTGAAATCGCCGCCAAAAATATGATTGGCCCATCCGGTACTATTTGTCAGTACAACCAATAGCGAAACAATTGTCACACGCCACGTAGACATTGGAATCATACTTAAAGGATTATGATAGTGAATAAAGGGAAAATAAAAGTAAAAAATATTTGATTATTAAATACGCCGCTTTGTATCAAAATGTTGTAACGCCCCTAAAAAATATCCTTGTCAGTAAATTTCAGAACACCATCCTCGGCAGTGGGCTAACGGTTTGTTTGCAAAAATCTCCTTTTTCGTACTTAAAATGCGCTGCTATCGCAATCATTGCGGCGTTGTCAGTACAGTACTCAAAGCGAGGGATATACACCTTCCATTGTTCTTTTTCGCCCATTTCCAACAGCGTTTTTCTAAGCCCCGAATTGGCCGATACGCCTCCTGCAATGGCAATTTGAGATATACCTGTTTTCTTTGCTGCCTTGCGGAGTTTTAGAAGGAGCATTTTTATCAGCGTGTACTGCACACTTGCGCATACATCGGCCAAATTTTCTTCCACAAATTGGGGATTCTTTCTGGTTTTATCCTGCAAAAAATACAGGATCGCCGTTTTGATACCACTGAAAGAGAAATTCAACCCTGGCATTTCGGAAAGAGGGAATGTAAACGCCAGAGGATTGCCCTGTTGGGCATATTTGTCTATCAAGGGCCCTCCAGGATAAGGCAAATTAAGGAGTTTGGCAGTTTTGTCAAATGCTTCTCCGACAGCATCATCTTGGGTTTCCCCAATGATTTCCATGGATAGCGCATCATGTACCAACACAATTTGCGTATGTCCGCCGCTGACAGTCAGACACAAAAAAGGAAAAGAAGGAGTCGGTTCTTCAATAAAATGCGCCAATACGTGGGCGTGCATGTGATGAACTTCAATCAGCGGAATTTTTAGCCCCAGTGCCAAGGCTTTGGCAAACGAAGAACCTACCAATAAAGCCCCCAATAAGCCGGGGCCGCGCGTAAAAGCAATGGCATTTAGGTCTTTTTTGCTTACTTTTGCCTCTTGAAGGGCTTTTTCGACGATGGGTACGATGTGTTGCTGATGCGCACGGGATGCCAATTCGGGAACGACGCCCCCGTATTTTTCGTGAATCACCTGCGTTGCTACACTATTGGAGCGGATTTTGCCATTAGAGATAACGGCCGCCGAAGTTTCATCACAGGAAGATTCTATGGCTAAAATAGTTGTCATTTGTTTTTAAATTACGTTAATTGTTGTCTGTTAAGGGTTTATTGAAAATACTTTAAAAACCTTTAACCTATAAAACGGCCTATGAAACGTATTCTATGGTATATTGTTAACACGCTTTTTATTCTCTTTGTGGTGGTCATACTGCTGGCAGAGATGATAAGTTTGGGTGTGCAATTTCCATTAATACAAACTGCTTTGGTAGAATATATTACCAAAGAGGCTTCCATCGAACTTCAACATCCCACTACCATAGGCCGGGTCAATATCA
Organism: Runella sp.; assembly: GCF_027484545.1. Classification (GTDB taxonomy): domain Bacteria; phylum Bacteroidota; class Bacteroidia; order Cytophagales; family Spirosomataceae; genus Runella. The sequence continues at coordinate 23,091 of NZ_JAIXST010000028.1, forward strand.
AGTGGTTCAATGCCATTTCTCTCGAAGATGTAAAGATTCTTGACCGTCAGGGCCGCCCCATGATCGAGGTCAAGCGCTTGGATGTAAATCACGATTTCTGGTCGCTGATTTGGAGCAAAGATAAAAAGACTTTCGGCACTTACCTCGATGAAGCCACTTTGTACCGCCCTTCGGTGTGGCTCGTTAAGAATCCGAAGACGGGTGATTTGAACTTAGATGATTTCATAGCCCGCATTGAAGAATTGACTGCTAACCCCGATGCACCCGGCGTAAAAGACCAAAATGTCCCGTTTTACATCAGAAAGGTTCACCTCATTGATGGCTCTTTCCGCTGGGACGACCCGCGTGAGAAACGCATGACGGGAAAAGTGTTTGACTACAATCATTTTACCCTCAAAGACATCAACGGAGAAGGTAAAAACTTCATGGTGTTGGGGGACAGCATCGCTCTGAACATTCGTAAACTTCGCACGTTCGATAAACAAACCAACCTCGCTGTGAAGGAGTTGGATACTCGTTTTTTGTATTGCCGCACCAAAATTGAGCTGGCCGATTTGTACACCCGCATTGGCAATTCCGTGATTGGTAACTACATATCGTTCAACTACGATTCTCCCGCGGCTTTTGGCGATTTCAATCAGAATGTTTTGATGCGAGCTCACATTGACAGTTCGCGGGTACGCTCAGAGGATTTGGGTTGGTTTGCCGATTACCTTTTTACCCTCGACGAAACTTGGCGGGTTCACGGCGATTTTGTGGGCATCGTTAACAATTTCAAATTGACAAAAACCGATTTGCAATTTGGAAAAAACAGCCGTTTACGTGGTGACTTGGCCTTCAAGGGTGTAACCGAATTTGAAACTTCGGTTATGAACTTTGCTTTTAATAATACCCGCGTAGATGCCGCGGATTTGTACCAATATTATCCCGAGAAAAAATTTAACGACCTTGTACAAAAATTTGGAGTGGTTGATTTTTCGGGGAAATACAACGGAACCATTGACCGCTTCAAACTCAACGGTGATTTTCAAACGGCTCTGGGACAGGTGAATGTGAAGGAGTTGGAAATGAATCTTGCTCTTCCTGTACCTACCTATGTAGCGGATATTAAAACCCAAAACTTTGAGTTAGGTAAATTATTGGATAATGATGATTTTTCTCAAATAGACCTGAACGGCAAAATCAGAGGAAAGGGTTTTTCCGTCAAAAATGCTTCGCTTGACTTGGACAGCCAACTACCCCGTTTCAGCTACAATGGCTATGATTATAAAAATGTGCATTTGAGAGGCAACCTGCAAAACAAATTTTTTGAAGGATTGGTCAGCGTTCGCGATTCCAATCTGTTAGCTAACGTGGATGGAACGTTTGATTTTTCGGGAGATAAATATTCCTATCATGCCATTGGAAAAATAGACCGAGCCAATTTAAGGGCACTTAATTTTACCAAAGATTCGCTCCTGATTCACACCGAGTTGGACGTGAATTTAGAAGGGAATTCGATGGATGAGATGGTAGGGCGGGCTAAGTTCTTGAATAGCTATGCCACCCTTAAGAAACGGAATTTGGTTGTTGGTACCCTTTTGGTAGATTCGCGACTTTCCGAAGGACTGCGGAGACTCCTTATTTCTTCAGAATTTTTTAATTTCCAAGCCGAGGGAAGATTTGAGCCGACCAAAGCGGCAGTGGATTTGGCTCAGCTGTTTGATGAGTACCAAATGTACTTTTTTGGGGATGAAAATGCGCGAACGGCTTATTATGAAAACAAACAGCTCAAAAAAGCGTTAGGCAGTCGTTACAGCGTGGATTATCGGCTTGGCTTCAAAAAAATGGACCGTTTTCTGGCATTTCTGTATCCTGCCGGTTACGTTTCAAGCGGATCCAAGGCCGAAGGTGTATTTAACGTAGACAATACTTCTATTTTTTCGTTGACGGGACAATTTGATACGCTAAAAATCGGGAACAACAGTTTTTATAACTCAGAATTGGACCTCAATACGTCTAAATTTACCAACAGTCCGGAAGTGTTGGCGTCGGCCATCATTAACTCCGAACAGCAAAAATTAGTGGGAATTGCTCCTACTGAAAAAATGGCGATTGAGGCTGCTTGGGAAAAAGACCACATAGATTTTAGAAGTAACCTGCGCCAACGGAATACCTCTAACCGTGCTACACTCAATGGCGAATTGCGATTTGCGGGTGATTATCTGTATTTACAATTCAAGAAATCAAAACTGCGCTTGCTGAATGATGACTGGAATTTGGATGCCAATAATCTCATTACGATTATGGGGCCAAATGTCACGCTTAGTAACGTGATTCTCAAGCCCAAAGACAAGGATCAGCTTATTTCGCTCAACGGTGATATTTCTACCGATTCACTTCGAGTGTTGGCTTTTGAAACTCATAATTTTGAATTGGCAACGCTCAATCCGGTTTTGAATGTCAATTTGGCCGGAACGGCCAACGGAAGCGTGACTATGCGTGATTTGTACCGTACTTTGATTTTGGACAGCAGGGTGAATGTTCAGAAATTGACGTACAATAATTTTTTAATGGGTAATCTTATCGGGACCGGAGAATGGGACCCTATTGATGCTCACTTGCACGTAGATATTCATTTGGATAAAAATGAAAAACGTGAAGTGTCCGTCAACGGAACGTACACGCCTGATTTGGTAAACAATGAACTGGATTTAACCGCGACTTTTAACGAAACGGACCTCAATTTGCTCGAACCGTTTGCGCGGGGATTGGTATCTAACTTGAGCGGCCGGGCCGTAGGTACGGTGTCCATCAAAGGGCCGCCGATTGCTCCCGTGTTGGATGGCACCGTAGATGTCAAACGCGGTCGACTGACCTTCGATTACCTAAAAGCGGTCTTTTCGTTTGAAGATAAAGTGTATTTTGGAGAAAGCGATATTCGCGTCAAGAACCTGCGGTTGACTGACCCAGAAGGTAATTCGGCTACGCTTCGCGGAGGGGTGTACCATGACGGTTTCAATAAATTCTCGTTGGGATTTGATGCCGACATGCGCAATTTTAAAATTCTCAATACCACAATTCGGGACAACGAATCTTTTTACGGGAATGCCTACGCAACGGGAAAAATGGAAGTGTTTGGTCCCATCAACAACCTCAATATCAACGCAGATTTGACGAGTAATCGTGGTACAAAAATTTATATTCCTTTGGACGGTGCAGCTGAAGTAGCTTCCGAAGATTTTGTGCAGTTTGTTTCGCCAGAAGTAGATACCACAGAGCAGACAATGGCCAAAACGGATAAAATTATCCCTGCTCAGGAAAGCAATATCAAGATGGATTTTCGTCTGAACATGACGCCGGATGCCTACTGCGAAATTCAGTTTGACCGCCAAACCGGAGACGCCATTAAGGCCTACGGGAAAGGATTAATCAATCTTAAAATTGATACTCGCGATGTATTTGATATGACGGGTTCGTATGAAATTCAGAATGGAGATTATCTTTTTACTTTAAAGAACCTTATCAATAAGAAATTTCAAATTCAAAAAGGCAGCCGAATTTCCTGGACAGGGGATCCTTATGGGGCTATTCTTGATGTAAAAGCCAACTACGTTTCTAACGTGTCATTGGCTCCGTTGTTGCAAACGGCCTCTGTTACGACTACACAAACGAACAATGATGGAGTAACCACGCGGCGGTATCCAGTAGAAGTGACCATTTCGTTGAGTGACAAAATGCTGTTGCCGCAGATCTCGTACGGATTAAAATTTAAAGAATATCCTTCTGATCGCTCCTACGCCATTACGGCAGTGGAAGAACGTCTCAAACGTGACGAGCAATACCTGTCTCAGCAAGTGAGCAGCATGTTGTTGTTTGGACAATTGCTTTCGGATCAAAACAATATTTTGGCACAATCGGTCACCGGACTCGGAAACAGCATTGGAGAAATGGTAACGAGTCAAATAAATAAATGGGGGTCTTCCTTGAATGAAAACTTAGAATTGGGCGTTTCCGGTCTGAATTTCAATATTAGTGACCCTTACAATAATGCCCTTAATAACCTACAACTTCGCTTTTCGTATCGGTTCTTAAACGACCGTTTTCGCATTACTCGCGACGGACGTTTGTCATACGGTCAGAACCAATACGATGCTACGAGCTTATTGTTGGATTGGACGTTGGAGTATTGGCTTACCGACGACGGCAGCCAACGACTTCGGATGTACAATCGCAACATTCAGAACCAATTCAATTCTACTACTACCGGCACGCCCAATGCCGTTTCCTACGGAGCCAGTTATTTGTTTACGCGCAGTTTCAATTCATTCAGAGCCTTGGGCCCAAAAGAAACCCGTTCTGAACCTGTTCCCAAAACCAAAACTGATTCAGGACGGTTGACCACGTATCGCAATCAGAGCGAGATAAAGAACTGATTTATAGGAATCTGTTTTCCTATGTCTATTTACTCAACAGTGCCTCAGTTTTATTCGGTAAATATTCCAAACGCTTTTTGATTTTAACCGCAATGAAAAAATAACTTATGAGGTGCAGCGTTTCTAAATCAGCACATTGTAATTTTGCCGTCAGCTATCTAACTTTTCATGACTTCACTCTTTTTTTGGCAACAATGGAACCGTAGCCAACGGTTTTTGTACCTTACTTCTTTAGGATTATTAAAGTTAGGATTGATTACACTTCTATTTTTTCATTTTCGAGGTCTCGAAAATACCGTGCAGTGGCAGGTATTGAGTGAGTTGGACGAAGTACCTGTGCAGTTGGATAGTTTACAGTTGGCCACGGGCGGTTTACAGTCTACAGTTGACAGTTCACAGTCTATAGTAAACAGTTCACAGTCCTCAATAGGCCGTGTTCAGCCCGACAGCAATGGACAATCAACAATTGACAATCGAAAATCGAAAATCGAAAATCAATCAACCATTCCCCTCTTAGGGAAAGCATACCTACTCAAGGAACAGTTTGTGCCCGTACAAATAGACGTGCCATCGTGGCTGGCTTGGGGGTATTTGGGATTTGTGTTGGCAGGGTTGGTGCTTTTATTAAGTGCTGTTTCGGCTTTGCCTCGATGGTGGTACCTGGGTGCTATGGGCGCTTTTATTGGGTTTTTGGCCGGTTCGCATTTGGAGATATTGGAGCTTTTTGGTTCGGATAAAGCCTTTGGTTTTGGCATTACTATCCTTGTATTGGGAGGAGTGAGCTACTATTTGCACGCTTTTCGAGAAGATGTTTCGATGGAAAAGCGCCTCTTTATATTTGCAGGTTTGGTTGGGATTCTCGCCATCAGCTTGCCTTTTTTTACTAAAATTCCCCTTGTGGCGCTCACGGTTACGTCTTACAGTTTGCTGCCGGTAATCGTTTTGGCGGTTGTGTTTGTGGGTTGGCTTTCGGTGGAGATTATTGCGGGGTTTGTGTATGTGGTCACGAATCCGCGAACGGGATTTGGTAAGAACAGTTTGGTTAACTTTCTGTTTTTGGCAGGACTTTATCTTTTCAGTATCCTGCTTCTTTATATGAAAATCACCCGGCAAACCGAGAATAATTTTTGGTTTGTAAGCCCCTTTGTGCTGTATGCAGTCAGTGCTGTTTTGGGCGTGTGGTGTTTTGCCAAACGCACCGAAAGTTATCTACCTTTTCGCGAAATTGGGGCTTGGCTGTATGTTGGGTTTGGGTTAATAACCACAGCGGCGATGGCTTTTGTACTGTTTACCCAAAACAATTCGCTCATTGAGGTATTCGAAGACGCCGTTGTGTATAGCCAATTGGCCATCGGAACGATTTTTACGGGCTACATTGCCCTTAATTTTTGGCCGATTTTTAAACAGGGAAAAGCGGTCTATAAGATAATATATAAACCCATGCGTATTTTGCAGTCGCAAGCATGGCTCATTGGTGGAATGGGTGTGGTGGCATTGTTGGCCCTTAACCGCTTTTTTACCATTGACCAAGCCCGTGCGGGACATTACAATGCACTTGGAGACCTTCATGCCGCTACCAAAGAATACATTGTCGCGGAGCAATATTACCAAATAGCCATTGATTTAGATTACCAAAACCACAAATCAGGTTTTGCGTTGGCATCACTTGCACTGACTCAAGGCGACCGCATGGCAGCCGGCGCTTATTTTCAGCAAGCGTTACACAAAGACCCGAGTCCGCAGGCGTATGCAGGACTGAGTCAGGCGTTGTTGAATGAAAATCTATTTTTTGACGCGATTTTTAACTTGCGGAAAGGTATTCAGGCGTTTCCGAATAATGGGGAATTGCAAAACAATTTAGGGTATCTCTACACCTGGACCACCATTGCCGATTCAGCTTACTATTATTTTGAAGCCGCCCGCCAAAGTATTCAAAACCCCGAAGTACCCGAAACTAACTTGCTGGCGTTTTGGGGGAAAGCATTGACTTTTTCTGACGCGAAAAATCCAACTTCTTCTCTTGGTCTTACCAAAGCGGATTTTAAAGAGACCTATTTGCTGAAAACCCAATCAACTACGCTCTCGCACGAAGCCAATCGTTTGGCCGTTGCGCAATTGATAGGTGAAAAAACGGACGCGAATCAGGTGAATCCGGGATTGTCAAAAGATTCAGCCCTGAGTGTCAATAACTTTGCGTATTTGTACAACTACGGGCAATATACCCGCGATAGCAGTATGGCTCCGTTATTTCATAAATTGGTCAATACCGGTACAAATGGAAATTTTTACCACGAACTTCAATTGGCCGAAGCGTATAGCGAATACGGGCGTGATAAAATAGCTGCCTTAGATATTTTGGCTTCGCAAACTGTGGCTGACACCTCCCAAAAAGTGGCATTGGCGCGGCAAACGTTGCAGTATTGGTTGCTGAAAGAAAATTCGACCAAATCAGCAATCGGACCATTGAAAATAGAAACTGATTTTGTAAATGCACTTGGCCAACATCCGCTGGATATATCGCTTTTACAACAAACTGTAAATTTCTTTAGCAGGCAAAAAAAGCCCAAAGTAGCCTACCAATCTCTGCTCAACGCGCTTCGTTTTCGTCGCGATTCACCCGAATTGCAGAAACTCTATATTCTTCAATGCCTGCATCTGCGCCTTACCGAATTCGCTGAAGACGGCTTGCGCGACTTGTTTTCCATTACTGCCGATGCCGATTATCAAGCATTTTTGAAAACCTATCAAGCCCAACGCGCACTCATCGAAAAAGAGCGTAAAAATTTTCGCTGAAAAGCGTACTTTTACCTATTGGTTTTTTGCCCTACAAACCAATTTATAACCTTATAAACTCACCACTTTTTATGTGGAAAATACTGGCCACTGGCTTAGGAATTTTAGCTGTTTTATTCAGTTGCGTTTTTGCCTATTTTTATTTTACATATTTACGTTACGAAGATGATTTTGTAGCAGAGTACTTGCTCAAGAACCCTAAAAAATGCGCCATTTATTGGGTTCGCAATGATTCCGTTTTAGTGAGCCATCGTGCCGATACGCTGATGCCGTTGGCAAGTACCGTAAAGACCATTATTGCTATAGAGTTTTCGCAACAGGCTGCCACCGGAAAAATTAAATTAGACGAGAAAATCCCTCTTGGGGAGTTATCGCGTTTTTACATACAGGATACCGACGGCGGAGCACATCCGGCGTGGTTGGAAGGTTTGAAAAAAGGGAAGTTAATTCAGAACAATGCAGTGCCGTTGCTGGAAGTAGCCAAAGGCATGATTCAATACAGCAGCAATGCGAACACTGAGTATTTGATGTGGAAATTGGGCCTGAATACTATCAATGCCAACCTCCCGAAACTAGGATTGACAAAACATCAGGCATTGTATCCGTTTGTATCGGCATTGTATGTATGCTCTGACGAACATTCCGCCATGGGGATGAAAAAAATGCCGATGTCGCTTTATCTCCAACGGGCCAATACGTATTTTGAGCTGTTGAAAATAGATACGACGGCAAAGGTGAAATTTAATCTGGCCAATATTCCTTTGCCTGTGCAGCGGGTGTGGTCGGATCGGTTACCTGCCTCTACTACTCGTGAATATGCGGGTTTGATGCAGAAAATCAACAGCCGTACGTATTTTGATGCTCCAACCCAAGCCGTCTTGGACCAATTAATGGAATGGCCCATGCGTATGAATCTTAAAAATAAGCAGGGATTTGCCCACTTTGGGGCGAAGGGAGGTTCCACGGCATTTGTATTGAATTATGCGCTTTACGTCACTGATAAAAAAGGAAACCGGACTGAATTCGTCGTTTTTACGAATAATTTAGGAGTTTTTGATCAAACTCTTTTACAGGCTGAATTCCAGGTCTTTGTAAAGAAAATTGTAGAAAATAATGCTGAAACCCGCGCTATTCAACTCATTTTAAAGCAAATAAAGTAAAATGGACAAATTACCAAGCAAACTCAAATGGGTCAATGAAGCTTTTAGTTTTACAACTCAGGTTATTGATAACAACAAGGTAATAGGGGAACTTAAACGCGAGGCGTTTAGCTCAGACGTAACGGCTTGGCTCTATGATCTGAGACTTCGTTTTGATGTACACGGTTTTTTGCACCGAAAAGTGAATATTTATGACCGTAACGACGATGTCATCGCTACGCTGGAGGTACACATGGGGAGAAAAGCGACGCTGCATTTGCACGGAGAAACGTACTTATTCAGCAAAAAAAGCTTTTTGTCGCGTGAGTGGTTGATTATTCATGATCTTCCCAATACCGATCAAGACCCTGAGATGGTGAATTATACAACGACTCGAAGATTTTTTAAGGACGAAGGAGAAATAAATGTATTGGAAGATTCCGAAGATGAAAAGATATTGATGTTGACGGGTTTATTTCTAAGACGTTATTTCATTCGTCGCAGGCAGAAGGCCGCGGCAATAGCGGGTTAACAAAATAATTATTCAAAAATAGTATATAATTGAACGACAACTACTAATTAAGCAGTCATGAAAATCATCGAAACCTCCCACATTGCCAAACGCTACGTCATGGGCAGTGAAGTCATTGAAGCACTCAAAGACGTAACTATTTCGGTAAACAAAGGCGAATACGTCGCTTTCATGGGGCCGTCTGGTTCGGGCAAATCTACCTTGATGAACATCATTGGCTGCTTGGATACCCCAACGTCGGGAAAATACGTATTGAACAACAAGGATGTGAGTGATATGAGCGAGAACGAACTCGCTGAAGTGCGTAACAAGGAGATTGGGTTTGTATTCCAAACGTTTAACCTGCTTCCGCGCATGACCTCACTCGAAAATGTAGCACTTCCGCTCATTTATGCAGGCTTCACCAAGGCGCAACGTACTGAACAAGCAATGCTTGCGCTCAAAAACGTAGGGCTTGAAAACCGTGCCGGACACCGTCCTAACGAGTTGTCAGGAGGGCAACGCCAACGGGTGGCCGTTGCCAGAGCGCTGGTGAACAGCCCAAGTATTCTTTTGGCCGATGAGCCAACGGGGAATTTGGACAGCCGTACATCCTACGAAATCATGGATTTGTTTGACCAACTTCACTCCAAAGGCAATACCATCGTAGTAGTAACTCACGAAGATGACATCGCCAAATACGCTCACCGCATTGTACGCTTACGCGATGGCTTGGTAGAAACCGATATTATCAACGCGAATCCAACGAAAGTAAAACTGGCAGAACTGAAAGCGGAATAGTAGCTTTGTCGCTAAAATTAAGCGAGCATGACAAAAGACGAACTATTAGTAGCCCTTCAAAAAGAAGTTGAAGGTTATAACAAAATAATAACAACAGAAAAGGGCGATTGGATAGTAAAAGGCTTTATTGACATCTATAAAAACGTCTACACTATTTCTATTGATACAAAAGTCGTTTCGAAAGTCATGGAGCTTTTGCTTATCCCTGCCTTTGAACGCTTTGCCCTGAATAACGACTTAAAACTTGAACTTCCGCCACAACAAAACTTCTATCCTGACCTGACATTTACTTGTAATAAATCAGGAGAACGATTTGCAGTTGACATCAAAAGCACTTTTAAGGATACAGCAAACAAAATCAAAAGCATGACATTGGGTGCTTTCACAGGTTACTTTCGCAACCGTGAAAGTTCAAAAAATACGCTTTATCCGTACGGCTCCTATTCTTCACATTTAGTTTTAGGCGTCATCTACTCACAGATTGATGAGAACCCGAATGAAAAAACGATTTATACCATTGACGAACTGGATAAAATTGAATCGGTTATCAAAGATTTTCAGTTCTTTGTTCAACCCAAATACAAAATTGCATCTGCAAGCCCTGGAAGTGGTAATACAAAAAATATAGGTTCTAAAATAGTATTGACCAATTGACCAAAGGTAATGGCGTTTTTTCAACCTTGGGCGAAGAAGTTTATGATGATTATTGGATGTACTATTTGACAAATGACATGGCAAAAGCCTTGGAAATTCCACGCCCTTATACTAACTTGAAGTCATATCTTGATTATAAACAAAAAGGAATCGCCGTTCTTGAGCAACACAAGGAAGAAATTGAGAAGCTAAGTGCCGAAGATGATTTGCAAGCTCACAACGGTGAAGAAAACGATGAATAAGAGAATAATAATTCCGCCAATAAAAAGTCAGGGCATTAAAACTAAACTTGTGCCTTGGATTATGGAACTTGTACCTGCAATAAGCGGCAAATGGATTGAACCGTTTTTAGGGACCGGCGTTGTTGCTTTCAATGCTAATTTCAAAGAAGCAATATTAAATGATACCAATCCGAATATTATCAGCTTCTACAAGGGCATTCAATCAAAGGAGATTACGGCACCTCTAATGAAGCAATATCTTGAACAGGAAGGTGAGTTACTGAGTGTTGCTGCAGACAACGGCTACGAACATTGTCGCAACGTCCGCTCCCGTTTTAATGACGGAAACTATTCGCCTTATGATTTTATTTTTCTTTCCCGTGCAGGTTTTAACGGCATGATGCGATTTAATAATAAAGGACATTGGAACATTCCTTTTTGCAAGAAACCTGACCGTTTTGCACAAGCATACATAACAAAAATCACTAATCAGGTTTCTATGGTCTCAAACAGTATCAAGCCAGAACCTGCATGGACTTTTCATAATACTTCATTTGCTGATATTATTCCCCTTGCTACAGAAAACGATTTTATTTATTGCGATCCCCCCTATTATGGAAGGTACGTTGACTATTATAACGGTTGGACAGAGCAAGATGAAGAGTTATTGTTTACGTTATTGAGCAAAACAAAAGCAAAGTTTATTCTTTCCACATGGCATCATAATGATTGGCGTGAAAATGAGATGATTAAAAAGTTTTGGAACAAGTTTAATATCGTAACAAAAGACCATTTTTATCATTCGGGAGGTAGTATTGAAAATCGTAAAACAGTGGTAGAAGCACTTGTTTGTAACTTTGACCTTGCTCATATTCAAGAACATAATCACGGGTTAAAAGAAAAAAATAAAGTGGAACAATTGACCTTTGAATGGGTGTAACACTAACCCTCAGTGCGACAGAGGGCGTACAAACATCTCAGTTTCAATTCCTTGCGGAGAGATTCTAAGACGGTCTAACTCGGGGGTTTCTGCGATGCCGCGTCGGGCATTGCGCGTACCCGTAATTTGGAAATAGGCTTCTGAAAACAAAGGTTCGCGCAAATCACCAAAAGCATACAAAGGCACAGAGATATTTTCTTTGACCAATACGTTAGGGCTAAAACCGGCCGTATAGTCCGATTTTCCTGCGGAATTGAACGTTTTCAGAACAATGGGCATCATGCCTTGGACAAAGCGATTTTTTGGGTCTTTAATTACGATGGACCCTACATTTTTGCCAACCGTTACATCTCCAATTAAAAATACCTCCATAAAAGGCTTTAAGGCATTGATAACCAATTCGCTGGCAGAGGCGGTTCGGGTGCTGGTCAGCACATAGGCACGTGACAGGTTTCCACCGATATTTTCTGGTTTTGCTTTGAAATAATTGAGGTTAAACTCTTTTCCCTGATTTTTTTCAAGGTCAGGAGAGACTTTAGAATTGTATTCGTCGCGAGACATGACGGTTTTGTCGGAGACACCCTTGGCAATAAAACTGGCTAAAGTAACCGCAGTAGAAATGAAACCGCCACCGTTGTAACGTAAATCCAACACAAACTCATTGATGCCTGCGGCCTTAAATTTGCCAAAAATTTGGGCCATTTTTTGGTCATACAGGGCTTGGTCGCTGTTGTTGGGCTTGGAATAAAAGCGGTTATACACCAAATACCCAATCTTTTTACTGCCTTTGGTATAAATGCTGTCCAAGAGCATGGGGTCTTCCTGAAGGGCCTGAGCGGTTACCGTTTTCGTTTGGTCGGTGGATATAAACGCTTTGTCGTAACTACCAACGTTATACACATAGTTGGTTCCTTCGGCAAACAGTTTACTATAGTTATCGACTGTTGCGACTTGTCCATCTACGGTGATTTTGCCAAAAATATCTCCGCGTTTGATACCCGCCTTTTGCGCAGGCGACCCGGGCAATACGTACATCACAAAGCCGGCAATGTTATTATTGTTGTTGTATAAAGCCAAACGCGCACCCGTCACTTTACTTTCTCCCGAGAGCGAAGCTTCCGTTTCGGTCGCATTGGTTAAAAAACGGGAAAACCGATCTCCATCCGGGCGGGATTGTGCATCAAAAGGATACAAAAGTGAGTTAAAGTAAGCTTCGGGAGCCAATGCTTTATTGGAATTTGGTGTTACTTTATCTCTCCAATAGTACCAATAATCCATGTTGACCGCAACGAATTCGTTGACCAGGGCATCGCCTGTAGCAACATCCTTAGTTCGACATGACCATAATAAGCCTGAGCCCGTTAAGGCAATGAAAATGACGGATTTTAATACGATTTTACGCATAGCTCTTTAAGTTTTCCTTTATAAAAACGTTACAAACAGCCTTTTGTTTTAACTATATTTACGACAAATATAATTCGCAATGAAATTACTATTTCAACTTTTTTTCTTCTTAATCATCTCATTTGTCACATTTTCTCAATGGATACCCCAAAATAGCGGGACAGATGCTCATTTTCGTTCTATTTCGGCCATTAATGAAAGCGTTGTATGGGCAGGAGGCTCCAAAGGTACCGTTTTGCGTACGGCTGATGCCGGTGCAAATTGGGAAGTAATCAAAGTGCTGGGGGCGGAAAAATTAGATTTTCGGGGCATTAAGGGAATTGACGAAAAAACAGCAGTTGCTGTTAGCGCGGGCTTGGCTGAAGAAGGACAGGCGCGAATTTATCGTACCGAAGATGCCGGAAAAACGTGGCAGCAGGTATGGCAAACGGACCAAAAAGGTGTATTTTTGGATGGCATCGCATTTTGGGATAAAAAGAACGGAATTATTTTTGGTGACCCTATGGATAATCATTTGTATCTGCTCAAAACCTCCGACGGTGGAAAAACGTGGGAACGTCTTTCGCCTGCGGGTTTAGCTGCTAATTTGCCGAATGAGGCTTCTTTTGCCGCCAGTAATTCTACAATGGTGGTTCAGGGCAGTAAAAATGTATGGATAGGGACAGGAGGGGCAGATCATGCACGGGTGTTTTATTCTTCTGACCGTGGCCAATCGTGGCAAGTGGCCAATACGCCCATGAAAGCCAATGCCTCTTCGGGGATTTTTGGCCTGAGATTTTGGGATGCGAGCCACGGCATTGCCGTAGGCGGTGATTATAAGGCAGACAAAGAAGCGTTTGAAAATGTCATTGCGACCCAAGACGGAGGAAAAACGTGGAAAAAGACGACTTCTACTAACCCCACAGGTCTGAAAGAAGCAGTAGTCAAACTGAAAAATGGAACTTTGGTAGCCGTTGGTCCCGCAGGAACTTGTTTGTCAAAAGACGAAGGACTTTCTTGGCAACCGCTTACGGGTGCGGCCGCGGGTCTTCATGCGCTTACTTCGGTTGGAAATACGTGTTGGGCGATTGGTTCGAAAGGACAAATTGTGCGATTCTCCAACTAAACCGAAACTTTCTGAATCCAAAATAAATGACGAGTAACGAATGACGAGTGAACGAATAAGTTTGCTTATAACTATTTACAGCCTGAAGCTTGCGTCAAAATAAATTCAGTTTATTAATTTTCAATGTACTTTAGACCAGTTTTGAAAAATTTGCTGTTGCAAGGCAGTTGGATTGGGAAGGTGTGTTATTGGAAAACTCCGTTCGGACTTTTGTTTGGTTGGGACTGATTTTTGATTTTGGAGTTTGTTTCGCAAATAAACCAGTTCGAGAGTTGCACCTACCTGCTTGGCAAAAAGCACTTCTTTCAACGTGTTTGGCGTTGGTTTTTGGTGGTCTATTTCAATTAACACATCATTTCTTCGTATTCCGGCCTGCCACGCGGGCGATTCATAATCTACCTCAGAAACAAAAATGGAATCATTTCGGGTTCGTGTTGAAATACCGACCCAAGCTCCTGGCAAAAGTTTCGAATTTGTATCTACTGCAAGACCTGCGAAGGCCAAATAAGGGGTATAATCAATTTCTTTGGTGGTGGAAATGTACTCAAAGAAGTCAGTTAGAGGAATACTGGCAATTTTCTCACAAACTTCTCGAAATTCACTCTCGGTAAATCCTCTTTTTTCCTGTAAATAGTATTTCTGATACAGTTGGCGCATTACATCATCCAACGATTTTTGATTGTTGGTGCTGTTTCTGATTTTGAAATCCAGCAACAAACCCATTACTGGACCTTTATCATAATAAGAAATGGTTTTGTTGAATTCATCTCCGGTTCGGCCAAAAGGCCCATCGGACCATGTTTCGTAACTTGCCTGTACTAAGGATTGGTACAATCGGCCCGGTTTGTTTTCAAAAGCGACGATATTGGAGCGAAACGAATTCAGCAACTGCTCATCGGTCGTAATACCTGCCCGTTTCAGAATCAAGTATTCGTAGTACACCGTTAACCCTTCCGAGACCCAAAGTAGATTGGTGCGATTGCCATTTTCATAGTCAAAAGGTCCCAACTCAACAGGACGAATGCGTTTGACATTGTAATGATGGAAGTATTCATGCGCAAGGAAATTCAACAGTCGAATGCGCCCTTCCAGTGTGTTTAGAGCAGAGCCATCAAAGCTGATGGTTGTCGAATTGGAGTGTTCAATTCCTCCCTGTCCCGGACCGATAGCGATAAATGTATAGTGTTTGTAAGGAATATCCCCGATAATCGCCGCGGCTTCGGTAACCATTTTTTGCAGGTCATTTACAAATTTCTCACGGTCAAAATTGCCGAGTTTATACCCAATGAAGCGATGAGGAATACCTTTCACCGTAAATGCAGGAAGCTCCTCCAGATTGCCAACAAGAAAAGGACTGTCGTAGAGCGTATCATAGTCGGGAGCAAAGTATGTATTGGGCTTACCAGTTATTTTATCCAGGCCAGTGGTGACGGTATTCCATTTTGAATTGGGAAGAATGGTAATTTCAACCGAAGATTTCAGTTGATTGGCGGGATACATAAAAACACTCGTTGGAACAATATAGCCTCGATCTTCGTCTAAGTAACTGTTAGCTACGAATTTACGATTGGCCAATACGTCGTAGCTGACCGTTAGTTCAGTTGCTTTTCCAGTTTCAATCGTCCACGTTGTATTATTGGTATGCGCCCATGGGAGGTCTTTCCCGTTTTTATCTGTTACTCGAAAATTGTCAACATTTTTAGGATAATTCATCCGTTGGTAATACCCGGGCGACCAGTTCGGCATTTTTAACTCAACGGTGCCTGCTTTCAAGGCTTCATACTGAAGCTTTACCTGAAACTTCTGAATGGCAGGATTATCCATCGACACCGTAAATGCAAGTTTTTGTGCATGTACAGTGAGATTAATAAACAGTAAACAAAAATGGAGGATTGGAAGCCGGTAAAATGATTTCATACGTTAGGAGAATCCGCTACTTTTTGGCGGGAATTTCTCCTAAATCTAAATGATTTTTGTCTTTGTTCCAGTAAAGACGGTACTTTTTCCCTGAATCTATTTTGTATTCTTCGGTCACTTTATCAAGGGTGCTTACTCGCATATATACCTGTGTATCAGCCAGCTTAAACTCGGCTTTCTTTTTGGTCGGCAAGAAAAACGATTGCCAATTCGTACGGTCACCGCTTATTTCATACGACACTACATCACTGAGTTCGTTTTGAATGGAGAACGGAAAGCGGTCATTGATGGGGTCTTCGATGACGTCGGCCAAAGCCACGATTTCTACTTTTATAGAGCCTAACTTGCCTTTCCCAAGGGGTTTCACGGCTACATAGACCGTTTCACCGCGACAGCCGGTGATTTGGCCCACGCTGCTTTTGGTACTGTCTATTTTGAAACAGGGACTTCCTTCTTTTCCCTCCAAAAATTTTTCTGCTGAGGAGGCATCGTTAAAGAATTGTACCGAAACGTTGAAGTTTCCGTTGGTTTCTAACAGATGTTTGTTGAAATCATAGCCTTCTTTCAATAAGGTATCGGGATTGACCAATCGGATCGACTCGTAAAAGCGAGTATAGGTATTGACTTTCTCGGGTTGAAATACCGTGACTCGGTAATAAGCCGCGCTTGTTCCCTTTAAAAGCGATACTTTAATGGGTTTATTTTTCGCCGTTATCTTATTCACCATGTTTGCGGGAAGCAAATTGACGTAGTCCACAATTACTTCTTGCAGCATTTTTTGGGCGCTTGCATTGAGTGTTACCAAAAAAGCGCTTAACAAAATCAGGATGGATATTTTTTTCATAAAACAGTGTAGTTATAAACGCATACACAACGTAAAAATAGGGATTTTATTTTCCGACACCCTATCTTTGCACCATGAACTTTCTCAAGTTGCTTCGTACCAATTGGCCTTTTGTGCTCCCGTATGGGGCGCTTTTATTCGGGTTGGGCGTTTACCAAATTCTTTATCGGCAGGGTATTATCCTATTGGAAATCAATCGGTACTATAGTTTTCAGGCCGATGTATTCTTCAAGTACTTCACTCATTTGGGCGATGGGGCTTTTTGTATTTCGGTTGGAATTCTGTTGATGTTTTGGTCGCGAGCCAAAGGCATCCTGATTTTGATTTCGTACGCGGTTTCGGGTATTTTGGCCCAACTGATTAAGAATTTCGGTTTTCCAAGAGAACCTCGCCCTGCGGAGTATTTCTCAAGAATGATGAACTTGCTGCACACGGTGTCGGGGGTAGAATTGAGTCATTGGAACAGTTTTCCTTCAGGACATACAACTTCGGCTTTTGCCTTTTTTGCCCTGATTGCCGTTTGGGTCAAACATCCGATGTTGAAATTCCTTTGTTTACTGTGTGCCGTAACGGTTGCTTTTTCACGAATGTATTTACTTCAACATTTTTTAGTGGATGTGTACGTAGGTTCGTTGCTGGGTACCATAACGGCTTGGGTACTTCTTATCAACTATATGCCTGCCATTGAAAAAATAAAGATGCCTCTGCTTAAGTAAAAAGAAAACAAATGCAAAAAATAAAACTGGAAAGTCCGTGGGTGGTGGCTGTGCTCGCCCTCCTATTTTTTATCCCTTTTCTGGGAAGAGTTCATTTGTTTGATTGGGATGAAATCAACTTTGCGGAGTCGGCGCGTGAGATGCTGGTGACGGGAAATTATCTTCGGGTACAGATTGATTATCAACCCTTTTGGGAAAAACCTCCGCTGTTTATCTGGCTACAGGCGCTTTCGATGAAAGTGTTTGGTATCAACGAATTTGCAGCCCGTTTCCCCAATGCAGTCATTGGTGTGATTACTCTTTTGACTTTCTATTATTTGGGCAAACGTCTCATGGACGCCCGATTTGGCTTATTATGGGCTTTGGTTTATTTAGGCTCCGTGACGCCTCATTTGTATTTCAAGTCAGGAATTATTGATCCATGGTTCAATTATTTCATGTTTTTGAGCGTGGTAAATCTTGTTTTGCCCGATAAAAAATCGAGCGGGAAAAGCTTTTTTTGGGCAGGACTGTTTGCTGGTTTAGCGGTTTGGACCAAAGGCCCAGTAGGAGTGGGAGTGCCTACGTTGGTGCTGGGAGCTTTATGGGTTATTAATTATTTTCGGTCAAAATCGTTGAAAGCGTCAGTCGGTTTTGAACGGCAGACGCCCAGTTCGACTGACGGTTCGCCCATTACCGAAAATTTTACCTTGAAAAACCTGCTTATTTACGGATTTACGGCAGGTTTGCTCACATTAGGTTGGATGTTGGCCATTATTTTAGAAAGCGGTTGGGCTACTTTTGTGGCTTTTCTGGAATACCTCTATCGCTTGGGGTCTACCTCAGAAGCCGATCACGGCCAACCTTTTTATTATCATTTTGTCGTAGTACTGATTGGCTGTTTTCCTATTTCAGTCATTGGTTTGCCGTTTGTGAGTCGTATTTTTCACCCTTTGCTTCGGAGGTTTAGAAAGCGAAGGAGTGGGATTACAAATCCGGAACAGCCGAAGCACGGGATTGCAAATCCCGCGCAGCTTCCTGACCGCGCGGCGGACCGTTCCTCACTCCTCACTCCCGGCCGTGCGACGGACCGTTTCTTCAATTCGATGCTCTGCCTATTTTGGGTAGTAATGATCGTGTTTTCGATTGTGAAGACCAAAATCGTGCATTACAGCTCCATGGCCTACTTTCCGCTGTCGTTTTTGGCGGCCTTGTGGCTTTATAAATGGCTTAAAGGAGAGATTGTTTGGCCTCGATGGATGACGGTCCTATTGGTAGTGATTGGTTTTGTATTGTCGTTGGTGTTGACGGCTTTGCCATTGGTAGGAATGTATGCTGCTGAATTTATTCCTTACATTGATGATACGTTTGTCGTGGCCAATCTTCAGGCACCCGTCGAATGGGCAGGCAATGAATGGTTGTACGGAGTGGTTTATTTTGGAATGATTGTTTTTGCAATGATCATCTGGAAGCGTCGAAAAGAGTTGGCAATCAGAATGTTATTTTTCTCAACGGCGATTCTGTTGTTTTTTTATACTTGGGTGGTGGTTCCTAAAATAGAAGGATATACCCAACGGGCGGTGATTAATTTTTATGAATCCAAACGCGGTCAGGATGTGTACGTGTGGCCGATTGGCAACCGAAGTTATGCTCAGTTTTTCTACTTTAAAAAGCCAATGGGTGTGCGTCCTGAGGCAAGCGACGAAAATTGGTTGCTCAATGGTCCCGTGGATAAACCTACATTTCTGATTTCTCGCATTGACCGTGCGGAAGAGTATCGGAAAAACCCCAATTTGGAACTCCTGAAAGAAGAAAATGGCTTTGTGTTTTTCCGAAGAAAACCGGATTATCAAAAGATTTCGGAGTCGCTGAAATAATTTTTTTCAAATCATTTGGAAATTAAAAACACAAGTTGTTGTTTTGTCTTAGATTTAACCAGATGGTTAAACTTTTTAGTTAAATATGGAAGAAGGAATATCCACCGAAGAGAAGATTTTAAAAGCAGCGGAAGAAGTTTTCATACGTGACGGCTACGACGGGTCGCGGATGCAGGACATTGCCGATGTGGCGGGTATCAACAAAGCGTTGTTACACTATTATTTTCGTTCAAAAGACAAATTGTTTGAAAAAGTATTTGATGCTAAAATTCAGGGATTCTTTCCGCAGGTAGATGAAGTTTTTAATCAGGACATTCTCTTTATTGACAAAATCTATTTTTTTATTGAAGGCTATATTGAGCTGCTCCGTAAAAATCCCTACTTGCCTCTGTTTGTGCTGAATACTGTTAATAGCAAAGACAAATCGGAGTTTATAAAAAAATTGCCCATTCAGTTGAGTCGCAAAGTGGCGGAAAGCTATCAAACTGACCTCAAAAAAGGAAGGGTAAGGATGCTAAACCCTGCCCAATTTATTATTTCGTTGATGGGAATGTGTATTTTCCCCTTTTTAGCAAAACCTATTTTACTGGATATGTTCCAAGCTGACAATGTAACATTTGATGCCTTAATGCAAGACCGCATTCAGGAACTTAAAACGTATATAAAGCTGATTTTGCAACCCTAACTATTTTTTTGTCTCATTTTTAACCAATTAGTTAAACCATCAGGTTATGCGAAGTTGTATCCTATACGTTGGCTTATGGATGGTGCTTCCGTTTATTGGTCGTACTCAAACGCCTTTATCACTGGAAGAGTGCTACCGACAAGCCGAAACCCACAGCCCGCAAGCAGGGCAAACGCGCTTGATTCAGGAAGCAACCGACCTTCAAATCAAGCTGTTGAATCGCAATTATGTGCCCCAATCACGCCTCAATGGACAGGCTACCTGGCAGTCTGACGTAACGAGTGTGCCGATTAAGTTGCCCAATTTTGAGATTTCACCGCCCCCCAAAGACCAATACAAATTGACCTTGGACGTGACGCAATCGATTTGGGACGGCGGACTAACCGAAAAACAAAAATCGGCAGCGTTGGCCAATCAACAGGTCGAGCAACAAAGAGTAGTGGTAGATTTGTACCAGATTCGGGAACAGGTCAGTAATCTGTACTTTGGGGCACTTTTTGCGGAGCGACAACTGCGTAATTTTGAAATTATTCAAAAAGAATTGAATGCTAAACTCCTCAAAACCAAAGCTTCGGTTCAGAACGGTATTGCAATTCGTTCCAATGTGTTGTCATTGGAGGTACGAATCTTGGAAATAGAACAGCAATTGCTGGAAACCCAAAAACGCCGTGCCTCGGCCTTGGAAGGGCTTTCGTTATTGACAGGAACGACAATTGATACGAATACAAAATTTGTGGAAACGCGCGTAGAGACGCAACATCTTGCGTCTCTACAAATTGTGCAAAATACGGCGTCCCAACAGGCAGAAATTACCCGCCCCGAATTGCGTTTATTTGATGTCCAAAAACAAAACTTGGCAGTGAATGAACAACTTATCAAAGCAAAAAACCTTCCTAAATTATCGGCCTTTGCTACGGGAGGTTACGGGCGTCCGGGACTTAATTTTTTGGCAACGCAGTTTAAAACCTATTTTATCGGGGGAGTCCAATTGCAGATTCCGCTGACGCATTTGTACACCAATAGTCAAGGCTTGGAAATTCAACAATTACGAGTCAATCAGCAACGCATTGAGCGACAACGCGAAAGCTTTTTGTTGGCGACTCAGGTGCGTTTGGCAAGTCAGCGACAGGAAGTGGGTCGCTTGCAGGCATTGGTCGAAAGCGACCGAAAACTGATTGACATTCGCGGTACGATTCGCAAGGCTTCTGAATCCCAATTGGACAACGGAATCATCACCGCCAGCGATTATCTTACTGAATTGGACAACGAAGATACCGCCCGCCAAAATCTCATTTTACACGAAATTCAACTCCTTCAAGCCCAAAATAATCTGAGAATTACTTCGGGAAATTGAAAAGATAAACGATTGTAGATTTTCGATTGAAGAAAATTCACAGAACGATTAACCAATAACAGATAACGATTAACGACCATTAGCATTTATAGATATGAAACGTACCTATTTTTCTCTTTTCTTACTCATTAGCTTGACGGCGTGCAAAGGCAGCGACCAAGAATTTGACGCCAGCGGTGTTTTTGAGGCCGATGAAGTGGTCATTTCTTCGGAAGCGGTTGGAAAAATTCTCCGATTTGAAGTAGAAGAAGGCACTTCTCTGAAAGCAGGCCAAGTCATTGGAAGCGTTGATTGCAAAAACCTTTCCCTCCAAAAAGCCCAAGTAGAAGCAAGTATTGGTGCTCTTGGCCAAAAAACCAACGATGCCGCTCCGCAAACGCAGATTTTGCGCGAACAACTCAATTCCCAACAACGTCAGATTGCCACTCAGCGCGAGCAGTTGCGAGTACTTGAACGTGAACGCAAACGTCTGGATAATCTGGTAAAAGCGGAAGCGGTTCCTGCCAAACAATTGGATGATGTGGAAGGACAAATAGATATTTTGAAAAAACAGATTGAAACCACGGAAAGCCAATTGGCTGTGGTGAATCAACAGATTAAGTCGCAGCAACAGCAGGTTTCGATTCAAAACCGCGGCGTATTGAGCGAGCGGAAGCCTTTGGAAGAACGCATTGCGCAATTTGATGATCAACTCCAACGCTGCAACATTACCAATCCGATTGAAGGTACAGTGTTGGTGAAATACGCTACTGCCGACGAAATGACTGCTACCGGTAAGCCTTTGTACAAAATTGCCAATCTTTCCACCCTCACGCTGCGTGCTTACATCACAGGCGACCAACTCAGTAAAATAAAATTGAATCAGCCTGTGAAGGTGTTTGTGGACAATGGAAAAGACGATTACAAAGAAGTAAGCGGTACGGTAACCTGGATTGCGAGCAAGGCAGAATTTACGCCCAAAACCATTCAGACCAAAGACGAACGCGCCAATTTGGTCTATGCGGCCAAAATAAAAGTTAAAAACGACGGCTATTTAAAGATTGGAATGTACGGTGAAGTGAAGTTGTAAAAAGAAAAAAGTCCTTGTGCGTTTAGAAACTTTTGCCAGCGTGACGGTCGGCCGCTGCCGTGCGCGTAAAGTTTGTGCAAAGAAGCATTGGCAAAAGGCCCCTTTTCTTTGACGGTCCGCCGCGCGGTTCGTTTCTTTTGGGGAAGCAAAAGAAATGAACGCGCTCACCAAACAATAAATTGCTGTATCGTTGCTCCGAAGCAAAAAAGGAAATAGTACACATGGCAACAGTCCACGTAGAAAATATAAAAAAAACGTACGAAAAAGGAACCGTCACGGCGCTGGAAAACGTCAGCTTTGACGTAAAATCGGGCGAGTTGTTTGGACTTATCGGCCCCGATGGTGCGGGTAAAACCTCCCTTTTTCGGGTGCTTACTACACTGCTTTTGCCCGACGAAGGGCAGGCACAGGTGGCAGGCTTTGACGTGGTGAAAGACTTTTGGGAAATACGTCGTATTGTTGGGTACATGCCCGGGAAATTTTCGTTGTATCAGGATTTAAGCATCGAAGAGAACCTCAACTTCTTTGCGACTGTTTTTAACACCACCCTTGCCAAAAATTACCACCTGATTGAAGAGATTTACGTTCAGATTGAGCCCTTTAAGAAGCGATTAGCGGGTAAACTTTCGGGCGGAATGAAGCAAAAATTGGCCCTTTGCTGTGCACTCATTCACGAACCTAAAGTACTGTTTTTGGACGAACCCACCACGGGCGTTGACCCCGTGTCGCGTAAGGAATTTTGGGATATGCTCGACCGCCTCAAATCCCGAGGCATTACGATTGTAGTTTCCACGCCTTACATGGACGAAGCGAGTCGTTGCGACCGCATTGCACTCATTCAGAAAGGAAAAATTTTGGAACTGGATACGCTGGATAAAATCTTGGGTCGATATACCCAAAACCTCTACGCGGTAGATGCTGACAATCGCTATCAGTTGATGAAAGACCTCCGTATGCCGGCCGAAATTGAAAGTTCATTCGCTTTTGGGGAAGAACAGCATGTAACGCTCCGCACTCAGGAAAACGGGGAACGCTATCTGACAAATTACCTGACGGAACGCGGTCATACGAGTATTACAGTCCGTCCGATACTACCCAACATTGAGGATACTTTTATTAAACTCATGCTCGAAAATCAATAAAACAATGGCACAACCGGTGATTCATACGCATCAACTAACCCGCAAATTCGGTGATTTTGTGGCCGTTAATGCCATTTCATTTGATGTACAGCCCGGGGAAATATTTGGGTTTCTGGGAGCCAACGGTGCCGGGAAAACCACGGCCATGCGGATTTTGTGCGGGTTGCTTTCTCCAACTTCGGGCGAGGCAACGGTAGCAGGCTTTGACGTTTATCGCCAAAACGAAGAAATTAAAAAGCACATTGGCTACATGAGCCAAAAGTTTTCTTTGTACGAAAACCTTACCGTTCGAGAAAATATTCAATTTTTTGGCGGGATTTACGGCCTTTCGCGTCAGGAATTAAAAGAAAAAACCAACAATCTCATCGAGCGTGTTGGCCTCCACGACGAAGCCGACAAATTGGTCGGTTCGTTACCGTTGGGTTGGAAACAAAAGATTTCCTTTTCGGTAGCGATTTTGCACCGCCCTAAAATCGTGTTTTTGGATGAACCTACGGGCGGCGTTGACCCCATTACCCGACGTCAATTTTGGGACATGATTTACGATGCTGCCCACGAAGGTATCACCCTATTTGTCACCACTCATTACATGGACGAAGCCGAATATTGCGATCGCGTTTCCATCATGGTAGATGGTGCAATTGCGGCCTTAGATACCCCCGCCGGTTTGAAAAAACAATTCAATGCAACCAATATGGATGAGGTATTTCTGCAATTGGCAAGGGGCGCAAAACGGAGTGACGGGTGATAAAAGTGTAGAGTGGAAAGTGCAGAGTGTCGAATGAGATTACCTTAGCTAATCCTGATTTTGACTACAGCGGATTTGTAATCCACAAAGCGTACTAAAACATAGGAGCATGAAAACCTTTTTAGCTTTCATTACAAAAGAATTCAGGCACGTGTTGCGCGACAAACGCAGCTTGCTGATCCTCTTGGGATTACCCATCGTTATGATGATTTTGTTTGGCTTTGCGCTTTCGAGTGAAGTTAAAAATTCTAACGTGGCCGTACTTGACTATGCTCAGGACGACGCTTCTCATTTATTGATTGACCGAATCAATCAGAGTCAGTATTTCAGCGTGCAGCAATACCTGCATTCCGAAGCAGAAATTGAGCGTGTTTTTCGGCAGGGGAAAGTGCGATTGGTGGTCATTTTTCCACAAAACTTTCAGGAAGATTTGCTGCACACCAATCACGTTCAGGTACGACTCATCGGCGATGCTTCCGATCCCAATACGTCCAATATCGTGGTCAATTATGCGTCCAACATTTTTAGGGATTATCAAAATGAACTTTCGGATAACAAAAAACTGCCTTACAGTATCGAAACCGAAACACGGATGCTGTATAACCCACAGTTGAAAAGTTCTTACAATTTCGTTCCGGGTGTGATGACGCTGATTTTGATGCTGTTAGGTGCCATGATGACCTCGGTTTCCATTGTAAAAGAGAAGGAAATGGGGACAATGGAAATTCTGTTGGTTTCGCCCATGCGTCCGTTGTTGGTAGTGTTGAGCAAAGCCGTTCCGTACATGGTGCTGTGTTTTATAGATGTAATTATTATTCTGTTGTTGGCCGTTTTTCTGTTGGGAATGCCCATTCGAGGCAGTTTATTGCTGCTTTTGGCCGAAAGTCTGTTGTTTATCATCACCACCCTTTCATTGGGTTTATTGGTTTCCACCATTGTGGATTCGCAACAAACGGCTATGTTTTTGTCGTTGGTAGGCTTTCTGATGCCTGCGTTGGTGTTTAGCGGCTTTATGTTTCCGATTGAAAACATGCCGTTGCCTTTACAAATCATCAGCAACATTGTGCCTACCAAGTGGTATTACAGCATCGTACGAGCTATCATGGTCAAAGGATTAGGGTTTTCGTACGTCATTAAACAAACCCTGATTTTGGTCGGAATGACCGTCTTTTTTCTGGGCGTAGCCATCCGCAAATTTAAAATACGTTTGGCATAAATAGCCTCACCCCCGCATTTCCTTCCTTTCAGTACGGAATGCGACCCCTCTCCAATTTGGAGAGGGGAACGAGCGAAGCGAGGGGGTGAGGCTCAACCACTATAATCATGAGAAACCTTCTCTTTTTACTCCAAAAAGAATTTCGGCAAATTTTCCGTAATCCCACCATTTTACGGATGATTCTGATGATGCCGATTATTCAACTCATTGTCATTCCGTTGGCGGCCGATTACGAAATCAAACAGATTTCCATCAGCGTTGTGGATCAGGATCATTCGCCTTATTCGCAAAAACTGGTTCATAAACTGACCGCTTCGGGTTATTTCCAATTGGTTGAATACACCCAATCGTACGCCCAAGCCTCCAAAACGGTCAACAACGGAAATACAGACCTCATCCTGACCATACCTCAACATTTTGAACGCGATTTGATTAAATCCAACAAAGCACAATTGCACTTAGCGGCCGATGCCGTCAATGGCGTACGGGCCGGCTTGGGCACTGCCTACGCTGCGCAGATGATCGGTGATTTTAACCGCGAAGTGCGGGAAGAATGGATGCTGTTGCCAAAGTTCAACGAAATCCCGCAAATCGAAATCACTTCTGCCAATTGGTTTAATCAACACTTTGATTACCATTTGTTTATGGTGCCAGGTATTTTGGCGATTTTGGTCACGATGGTGGGCTGCTTTTTGACTGCGCTCAACATTGTAGCCGAAAAAGAAGTAGGAACCATTGAACAAATCAACGTATCGCCGATTAAAAAATATGAATTTATTTTGGGAAAACTGATTCCGTTTTGGGTGTTAGGAATGGTCTCCATTACCCTAGGAATGGTGTTTGCTTTCCTGATTTTCAGAATTATACCCGTAGGTTCTTACCTGACCATTTATGCTTTTTCGGCGGTGTATCTGTTGGGCGTTTTGGGGATTGGGCTGCTCATCAGCACCTTTGCCGATACGCAGCAACAGGCGACGTTGTTTTCCTTTTTTTGCATGATGGTTTTTATTCTGTTGGGCGGCCTCTACACGCCTATCGAAAGTATGCCAGAGTGGGCACAGTGGCTGACTCGTATTAACCCGCCAGCTTATTTTATCAAGGTCATTCGGGCTGTATTTATCAAAGGAAGCAGTTTCTCTGACCTCATTCCCGATTTTTTAGCCATGATTGGTTTTGCGATTTTGTTTAATGCGTTAGCGGTGTTCAATTATCGCAAAAGAAGTGCGTAAGTTGTTTCTGAATCAATACGTTTGGTATTCACCACAAAATTCAAAATTCCTTCAAAATCATTCGCGTAACTTCGGCGAATGAAAATCATAATCATTGAAGACGAACCTGAATTGGCCAAAAGCATTGCCGACTACTTAGCCAGCGAAAACTACCTGTGTGAGTTTGCGACCTCCTTCCACGAAGCGCTGGAAAAAGTAACGACCTACGAATACAACTGTATTTTGCTTGATTTGATGCTTCCGGGCGGCGATGGAATGAGTATTTTGGAAGAACTCAAAAAGCAAAATAAGCAGGACGGAGTCATTATTATTTCGGCCAAAAACGCCTTAGACGATAAAATCAAAGGCTTGCATCTGGGGGCAGATGATTACCTGGCCAAACCCTTTCATTTGTCCGAATTGGCCGCCCGGATTTACTCGGTCATTCGTCGCCGACAGTTTGCCAATGCCAATATTATTCAACAAAATGAGCTGCAAATTGACCTGTTGGCCAAAACCCTGCTGATTCATAATACGCCCGTTGTCCTCACCAAAAAAGAGTTTGGTTTATTGCTGTTTTTTATGGGCAACAAAAACCGGGTTATTTCTAAAAATGCCCTTGCTGAACATTTGTCGGGCGACTTGGCCGATATGCTCGACAATCATGATTTTGTGTATGCGCACATTAAAAACCTGAAAAAAAAACTGACCGAAGCAGGCTGCGAAAATTATCTAAAGACCGTCTATGGCACAGGCTACAAATGGGAAAATGACTAAATTACTGAATACGCCCCTGAAGGTGTTTACGCTCTACGCATTGGTGGTGTTGGCGGGCAGCATTCCTGCGTATTACTACATTGTCAATCGGATTTGGTTGAGTGAAATAGATATGCACAATAAATTTGTAAAAAGGAAAATTGAAAAAGAGCTGAATACAATAGCTATCAACGATACCATTCTTGCCCAGAATATCCGTCTTTGGAGTCATATTGAGCCAGGAATTAACCTCCAACCCGTTGCTGAATCTACGAGAAAAAACGACAGTCGTTACACCGTCATGAAAAGTACGGTTCTACATTCAAAACGGCTTAATCGTTTTCGCGGGCTTTCTTCTTATCTCACCATCAACGGAAAGTGGTACCACCTTACGGTTGAAACCAACGTCGAAGAAACCGATGAGGTTATCAGTAATATTGCTTTTGTAACGATAGGATTTTTTATTCTGTTGGTCATCGGATTTATTGGACTTAACCAACGTATTTCGGCCAAATTATGGCAACCGTTTTACAACACATTGAACCAAATCAAGACCTTTGATTTGAGCAGTCGAGTGCCGATAGCGTTTGAAAAAACCAATATTGTTGAATTTGAAGAACTGAACAACAGCCTTCAAAAACTGATTGACAAAAATAGAGCTACTTACCAAGAGCAAAAGGAATTCACGGAGAACGCTTCGCACGAATTACAAACGCCCTTGGCCATTATCCAATCCAAACTGGATTTGTTGCTCCAAAGCAAATCGTTGACCGCTAACGAATCCGAAATCATTGAAGCTGCTCACAAGGCGTTGGCGCGAACTTCAAGAATTAACAAAAATCTGCTGTTACTGTCCAAAATAGAAAACCAACAATTTGTAGATACTGAGATGATGAACGTAAGCCAATTGGTCACAGATAGTCTTGCGTTTTTAGCTGAACACAGTGAGACAAGAAACATTGTGATAGAAATGCGGGTAGAAGAATACGTCTATATGGAAGGCAATCGTATTCTGCTCGAAATTCTGATTAACAATCTGTTAATGAATGCTGTACGTCACAACAAAGATAATGGTCTTATACGAGTTGATTTTTCTAAACAGGGTTTTATTGTTGCAAATACGGGCATAAGCAACGCACTGAATGAAGCAAGCCTGTTCAAACGTTTCAGTTCGTCCTCTTCTCAAACGCCCGGCAGCGGCTTAGGATTGGCAATCGTTAAACAGATTTGCAGTCGCTATCATTGGCAAATCGGGTACAGTTTTGACAATGGATTTCATACTTTTTCTACTTCCTTTTAAAATTCAAAATTTCTTCCAAATCAGACGATAGCTTTGTTGCCTGCTATCACCCCTGATAGAAATAAAAGCCCACAAAAACCATTATTCGATTTGCTTTATGTTGAAAAACCTGCTTTTTAGTATTTTTTTAGTAACCACCGGTGCAGTAGCCCAGCTTTTGCCTTCTCCCAAAAATGGAAAAATAGTGGGTAAAATCATGGATGCAGCCACCAACCAGGCATTGCCGTTTGCGACGGTCAGTGTTTTTAAAATTCAAAATAACACTGACTCGCTCGTTGGCGGAGTGACTACCTCCAAAACGGGAGAATTTGTGGTTAATAATCTCCCTGTGGGTAAATTGACGGTAAAAGCTTCGTTTATCGGTTATCAGACGATAAGCCAAATTGTTCAACTGACCGAAAACCCTCTTGATTTGGGAGTCCTCAAGTTGCTTCCCGATGCCGCGATGCTTAAAGAAGTGCAGGTAAAGGGTGAAAAAGATCCGATTTCGCTGGGAATGGACAAGCGGGTGTTTAACGTAGGAAAAAACCTGACGACCATTGGCGGAACGGCGGAATCACTTTTGAGAAGTATTCCCTCCATCAACATTGACGAAAACGGCAATGCAAGTTTACGGAATATGGCGACCACCATTTACATCAACGGCAAACCTACGCAACTTACACTGGCACAAATCCCTTCCAATCAGATTGAATCCGTTGAAGTAATTTCAAACCCTTCGGCGCGGTACGATGCCTCTACTTCGGGCGGAATTGTGAATTTGGTGTTGAAGAAAAACCGTAAAACGGGCTATAACGGCACGGCAAGCATAGGAGTGGGAAATAATGCCCGCTTTGACGGGGCACTGAATCTGGATTACCACGAAGGAAAATGGAATGTGACGGCGCTCTACAACATGAACTCGACCAAGAATCCGCTGACGGGCTACGTCAATCGTATCAATTATGCCAATGGTTCTCCCGTCAGTTATTTCAATCAAAATACCGATATTAGTCTGGACAATATCTTTCAGAACGGTCGTTTGGCGGTCGATTATACGCCCAACAAATACAATACTTTTTCGGTGGCAGGTAACATGGTAGGTGGTAGCTTCAATACCGTTACAACTCAACAATACAACTACCAAAATGCCCAACAGGGCATTACAAGTTTCGGGGGGCGCACCACGCTGCCGGCCAATGCGTTTACCAACGTCGGGGCGGAATTTGACTGGAAACGTACCTTTGCCCGAAAAGGTCGAGAGTTGAATTTGGTTACCTCTTACACCCGAAATAACGTCTCAAACGCTGCCGATTGGCTTACTACTTCCCAAAATGCCGATGGTACCAACCAAGCGGGTTTTCCCGAAAAAGACAAGATAACGGGACGCCAAATTGGGAATCAATATTTGTTTCAGTTGGATTATATTCATCCTCTCAATGATTCTTCTAAAATTGAAATGGGCGTGAGGAGTTATACCTTCGGGCGCGACCAGCAATACCTGTTCAACCAACTCAGCAACGATACCCAAGCTTATAAATTATTGGTCAATTATTCGCAGGATGCCGATGTGTTGGAAACCGTCAACGCGGCCTATCTTCTTTATAATCACCGACTTCGCAATAAAGTGACCATGGAAGCAGGCCTGAGAGTGGAACAATCTTTCTTACACGGACTTTCCCGATTCGACAACTCTACCTTTGGCTACAATTACCCCTCATCCGATGGCAAAAATTGGTTTCAGGCGTTTTTTCCATCGTTTTCGTTGGCTAAAAAATTCAGCGAAGATTCTGAAATCGGCTTTAGCCTGAGTCGCAAAGTGGGGCGACCCAATTTTCGACATCTGTTCGTTGGGATTCAGGCCAACGACCGTCAAAATATCACCATCGGTAATCCCAAAGTACAACCGGAATTTATCAATACGGCCGAGTTGAGTTATAACCAAAACATCGGAAAATTGAGTTGGTTGTCGTCGGCGTATTACATTTACGAAGACCACACCATCAAACCCTTCGTGCAACCGTCGGCCACCGATCCTACTATTTTGGTCACTACGTTTATCAACGTAAAAGCGGATATTCAGTACGGGATTGATAATACCCTGAAATACGCAGCGGGGGCGTTTACGGCCACGGCCAATGCCAACGTGTTTAATTTCATTTTGCAAACCACTACGCTCCACAAAGAATTGATTACGGTACGGGCAAAATTGAACCTGACCTATCGCTTGCCTGCTAATTTTTCAACGCAGCTTAACCTGAACTATGACGGTCGCTCGCCTGCTTTGCAGGGGTTCAGATTGCCCGTAAAAGCGGCCGATTTTGCCCTTCGGAAGGCATTTATGCAAAACCGGGCGAGTTTGGTCTTCAGCATCAACGACATTTTTAATTCCCGTAAGTACGTGACCACCTTTGAACAGGCCAATACGACCTATCAGTCCACCATGAATCGTCGGGAAGTACGTTTCTACAAATTGACATTGCAATTGCCGTTGGGGAAACCCGATGCAACGTTTAAGCATAAAGAACGTAAATTGGAAAAACCGGATGTGGATTTCAGTAATTAGCCACGAATTTGTGAGAATTTTGTTGTCCGAGAACCGGGCTGACTGTAGATTTGTAGTATGAACATTATTATCAGAAAAGGAACGCCTGAGGACTTTCCTGCCATTTTTAAGCTGATTCAGGAATTTTCTGTCTTTCAGAAAACACCCGAGAAAGTAATTATTACGCTCGAACAAATGCTGGAAAATAAAGAACTTTTCCAGTGTTTTGTGGTGGAGTACGAAGATACCTCCATCATTGGATTCGCCTCTTTTTTCATGGCCTATTATTCATGGTCGGGCAAAGCGCTGTATTTGGATGATTTGTATGTGAAGAAAGAATACCGAGGGCATCAAATCGGAACCCAATTGCTGGACAAATTGATTGGTTATGCCAACTTGGAGCAGTGTACCAAAGTTCGTTGGCAAGTCTCGAATTGGAATAAAGAAGCCATTGAATTTTACAAAAAAATGGGCCCCAACGTAGATGACACCGAAATCAATTGCGATTTGTATTTGTAAATTCGCATAAATTTATAAAGTCTCCCCCATTTGGGGGAGATTTAGTGGGGGCTGCTTATTTATAAACCTTCTCGTAATATTCCGTTACCATACGGTCAGAATTGAAAAATCCACCGACTTCGGTCATGCTCCGCAATACGGTCTCGTACCAGTCGTTTTTTCGTTCGTAGTACAAAGGCAAAATTTCGTTTTCCAACACGTCTAACATATTGGAAATATCTTCCCCATCCCGATTTTCTTCTGAAGCTACCGGAACAATGAATGAATTCTCGCCGTGGCGAGAAAACTCACACACCCAACCATCATAAGTAGAAAAATTTAGACTTGCGTTCATGGCCGCTGTCATGCCGCTGGTGCCCGAGGCTTCACGCGTCACAATGGGTGTATTGAGCCAAATATCCGAACCCTCCTTCAACTGCT
Organism: Runella sp.; assembly: GCF_027484545.1. Taxonomy (GTDB): domain Bacteria; phylum Bacteroidota; class Bacteroidia; order Cytophagales; family Spirosomataceae; genus Runella. The sequence goes on from NZ_JAIXST010000028.1 coordinate 55,348, forward strand.
TGGAAAGCGCCAATTCGTAGCCCGTCAGCACTGCCATGTTGGGGTACAGATGACTGAAATAAAATAATTGATTGAATGTATAAATCGCTCCTTCGTCTTTGGGGTACGGTTTTCCTGCCCAAATAAACTGAATCGGAAAATCTTTGTTGTGCATGAGTCGGTCAAAACGCTCACGGTCGCGCGTCAGCAATTCGGGACGTTTGTAGCCGGCAAATCGTCGAGCCCAAACAACCGTCAGGATGTTGGGGTCAAACAGTTTACCCACCTGATCGGCCACTGTTTTGAACAGTTGACTTTTCAACTCTTTTTTCCGTTTTTCAATGCCATTCAAATCTCCAGCTATACGTGCCTGTTCCAATTCTTTGTCAGCCCAAGAGGCTTTGTGCTGCGAATTAGTGACGTGAGTGATGGGGGCAATATCGTTAGCCCAACCCCACATTTTACGCGACACATCTCCATGAAGTTTAGAAACGGCATTAGATTGATGGCTCAACCTCAAAGCGGCCAACGAATGGTTAAAAACGGTATCCATAATACCGGTAACCTTTCGGACTACAGGGAGAGGAACCCCCGAAAAGAAACTCAATTCGTTCAAGAAGTTAATGTCGTGCTTTTCATTTCCCGCTTCTTCGGGCGTATGGGTCGTAAAAACAATTCGTTTTTTGACAGAAGCGGCCTTTCCCAGTTTTTTGTAGAGATGAAAAACCGACGATACCGCATGGGCTTCATTAAGGTGATAAATTTCCGGTTCGTAACCGAGTTCGTCCAAAAATTTCGCCCCACCAATTCCCAACACCATGCACTGCATAACTTTCACGGCTGGTGCGGCATCATACAAGTGGTATGAAATGCTCCGAGCCCAAGCGTCATTGCCGTCGGTATCGGTAGTTAAAAAGAACATCGGCACTGTACCAAACAGTTTGGGATTTAAAAAATAAGAAGCTACCCAAACAGGTTTATCGGAAATCATAATTTGAAACCGAATGCCCGTATCTTTCAGGAAACTATACATTTTTTCGCGGAATTGCGGCACCATGCTATTGTCCTCAGCACGCATTTGATCGTAGTAGCCGTGTTTCCACAGCATTCCGATTCCGATAAGATTTTGGTGCAGGTCGTGCGCGCTTTTCATGTGCGAACCCGCCAAAAAACCCAATCCGCCTGAATACGTTTTGAGGGCTTGGTCAATGGCAAATTCCATGGAGAAATAAGCAACTGATTTTTTGAAACGAGGGTCGAAGGCGTATGGGTGTGCATACGCAGCAGGAAGTTTTTTAGCCATAATAGTGCTTGATCATAGGTTATTGAGGTTGCTAAACTAAAAAAAAATCCCTTAACATGCGGTAATGGCTTGGTTTTCTTAGCAAGAGCGATTTCAATTCCCTATTTTAATTGAGGTGAAAAGTATGTATACTACCAACCAATAAGACAGAAAAATCTGTTTTTGACAAGGACTTAGCGTAAAAAATCTGTGCCGGCTTTGTAAATACCGTCGTATTTCCTACTTTTGCACCCACAAAATGCCGTGAGGTATTTCGGGCCCATAGCTCAGTTGGTTATCCCGAAGCAAGTTCGGGATGACTCATTAGAAACAGTTGTATGTATTTTGTTTATATTCTCTATTCGCAAAGAATTAATAAATATTATATCGGCTGCACCGAGAACCTTGATAAAAGGTTAGAAGAACATAATGCAAGTCTTTCTAACTTTACAAGTAAAGGAGTGCCTTGGGTTAGGGTCTATTTTGAGCAATTAGTTACATTATCAGAAGCTCGAAAGCGCGAAATAGAAATTAAAAAAAGAAAAGTAGAAAGTATATTGAGTTTTTAGTAAGTAATCGGGCCCATAGCTCAGTTGGTTAGAGCATCTGACTCATAATCAGGGGGTCGTAGGATCGTGCCCTACTGGGCCCACATTGAAAATCAAGCAGTTACGTTAATTCGTGGCTGCTTTTTTATTTTAGTGGCACCACAACTTGCACCACAAAAAGACGGGTTCCCCTATGCAGTACTATTAAGGCTACAAAAAAAACAGTCCTGTTGAGGTGTTAAAATTAGCCATTTGCAATTTCCCTTAATTCGGCCTCTGATAACTTCGTCACGTCAAACCCTTCGTTGTTATTGCTTATCTTGGCATCAGCATCAACGCCAACTAATTGAAGTTTTGGTAGTGTGTACTGTAACAGTTTTTCAAAGAAGGCCAAACGCTCCTTTGGCTCTAACTGGTTAAAGTCTGCCTCCACAGTTTCCCATTTGGCATTCACAAAATCCTTAACCCGATTACGCATATCAGCAGTAGTTTTATTGGGCGTTCCTTTTGGCCGTCCGTTCGGATTGTTTGTCGTTCCTTTTTTCATCTTGGTTCTGTAATTATTTGTTGTTTTCAAAATTGGTTATCCACTTATCCACAACGCCCCGCGCCCCGGCCCCCATTCCCCCAAACTTCCAAATTGGCAAGTAAGGCATCAGTTTTTAGCCTTCATCCTTGAAAAATTCAAAATTTTAAAGTTCAATTTTTTTTCTCGCGTGATACTGAGTAAAAAAATCTTATTAGGGTATCTTTTTTAAATATCTTATTAAAGTATCTTATTTAAGCTGCGGTAGTGTTGCGGTAAAGCTGCGGTGACATTGCGGCAAAGTGTGCGAAAGGTTGCGGTAGTGTTGAGCATTGGAAAAGTACAATTACTTGCCCCGCACTTGCTTCTTTATTTGTTCAATTACTCGCTTTTGTTCTTCCTGTTGTTGCCTTAAAAGGGTTGCTTTACGGCTCTTTTCAGTATGAAGTACCAACGCGTTAAACTCCATTTTAAACGACACATAAAAGCCTTTCGACTGATTGGAATAGTAATTTAAGCCCCAACTTAAAGACAATTCGTTTCTGATAATCTTCTCCGTTAGTTGGTAGCGTATCTGTTGAGCCGTTGAAAAATACGAATTGTAATAGGGCGGTTTTTCCCTCAACGCCTCAAATTCAGCTATTGATCTATAACCAAACATTCGAGCCATCAGAAGCCCGTTATTAGTCTTGACAAAAGGCTTTATGCCAATTATTGAGCGAAGGCCGCAAAAGGCACAAAAAACAGCTATTTCAAAATCTGTTTTAGGGTTTTTATAGAACTCCCAAATTACATCTTTACCTACGCTCACCAATGGCGGGCGGTCGAAACTGTCATAAAGTTCTTTACCACGATTAAAAATAGTATTGGCGTTGCCCTTAATGTTAAAATATTCTAAGGCTTCATCGGGCGGTTTTCTATGTTCTTTACATCGTAAATAAACAGCGTAGTCAATCGCATCGGAACAAACGCGCCCCATGTTGGTAAACGCCCCCCGTAACAACTCGATCGGGAACGTAAAAAATCGCGCGTTCGGGTCTTTTTCCCATTTCTTGCCCATTTCTAAAAAAGTGTTAGTTGGATAGGTTTGGGAAACTTGGTTTTGTCGGTGGTTATGTACCAAGCCTTGAAGCCCGTCAACTGACACGCGCACTTTCTGACTTCTGCCAGTTGTCCCGCTTGCTCCAAATCTCGTTTGTAACGACACAGATTTTTTTGAGCTACGCCCGTTGCATCGGCTACCATTGAGGCCGTAGCGACGTGGTTCTGTAAATACTCGATTATGGTTTGCAGTTGCGTTTTCGTCTGCATAATTTTGAATCGTTACAAGTGAGTGAAATAATTACGGGGCGGTCGCTGTTGAGGGCGCACCGCCCCTTGTTTTAAAGTACAGATGTTTTGGTCTTTATCGGCAGCGGGCAAAAAATCAAAACCCCTTTACGATTGCGTCAAATTCTGCTTTGAAGGTTTCAAAATCGCGGGCTATCAGGTACACGCCCCCCGCTTTTCTTGTTCGTTCCTGTACCGTCTTTTGCGCTGCGCTCTGTTGGTCGCGGCCTGTCTTGACTTCTATACCTATGTACAGCCCATCAAAGACCGCGATAATGTCAGGAACGCCCACGGTTGAACCGCTGCGGATGTGTCCCACGTCCTGACGATAAAAGCCGCCAACGTTGATACGTTGAGCAAAGCCCCCACGGGATTCTACATAATGGGTAATTTGAGCGGTCAGGCTGTTAGTGGGCGTTTTTGTGCGTTTGGCTCTGGGTTTAGATTCGGTGGTTACGAACATACCCTTTGCCATGTCGTGCCGTGTGGCAGGTTTGAAGTATTTAGGCGGCATCTTTCCCCCCTTCCATGTAAACTACTAATTCAGATTCTACAAAATGTAATTTGCCGTGTTTCTTTACGTGCGGAATCTTTTCAATATTTTGATAAAGCGTTTGTAATTTGATACCCAAAAAATCAGCAGCCCCCTTTGCTGTTAGGTAACGTTTGCCCGTGGTTGGCTGTGGAGAAGTGGTGAGGGTCGAAACCTCGTCTTTTACAATGGCGCGAAACTCGTTTAATAAGTCTGCAAGCGCGATTCCGTTTAAAATAATCTGCGACATAGAATCATTGATTTTAAAATGATTCTGCAATGATATGAGCACCAATATGCACAAAAAAGAGTCTGACGATTGCCGAACTTTCCCGAACGTTTTACGAATGAAATACGAATTTTGAGCCGTTTTTAGGACTGATCGAAAGTTATCAAACCTTTGATATTTGGTAGCAGTATTTGGCCGTGCCTTTCAATTTTTTCTTGAAAGTTGCGGTTTAAAGTGGCACCCTTGCTAAGGTCGTACGGCTTTCGGTTGGTTTGAAAATACCTGCATAACCAAATCTTTATTTGTCCTATTGTCGCTCCTATCTTTCCCGCTTCGTGAAGGGTGTTAAAAGTATTGCATAACACTTTAGCACTTTCGTTAAATCTTACCTTTCCCTCAATCGCTTTTCCTTCTAACAACTGTCTTAGCTTTGTTTCCTGCCCTTTGAAATACGGTACCAATGCGCTGTAAATTGGCTCAATGTTTTCATCAGAAATAAAGATTTCTTTCGGCTCAGTTGAGGTAGCCACGGGCGGCGCAATAGATAAAAGCAAACCCCGCGCCTCTGCCAGCACTTTCTTTGCCTTAAAAATCAATACCTCATTTTTTACCCATTCAACATTTACCCACGAAATGTACGACGTTTCGGCCTTATTGAAATACTTTGGAAAATAGGTAATAATAGGGAATCCTGTTGTTTCCCTCATGTCTTTCATGGTCATCATTTTTTCGGTGCCGTCGGGCAAAAGTTCATATTGAAAACGAACTACACGATCTTCCCCCCTATGACTATCAATAATTTCTTTATCAAATCCCTTTTGAATTGCTTCAAGTCGATCATTGATCAAATCAAACATTTCGAGCCCGTTTGTTTGGCCGTACGTTTGATAAAGGTGTTCTAATCTTAGCAATAACCTATTTTCAAATAAAAGCCCGTCGGCTATGTCGCTAAGTTCTTCATTACTCAACCATTTTCCCGCATCGGGTTTGTTACTGTGTAAATCATTCATTGGTCCTGGTCTTTGATTGTGCCAATATTGGCTTTATTGGCCGCTGATTTTCGCCCGTGTCGTGTTATTCCGTGTTATTTTAACATGAAATAACGGTTTGAGTACCAAGACAAACCCCGCAAGCATTCGCCTACGGGGTTCACTTGGTGGTTTAGGCTTGTTGCACTTCTTTATAAAAACGCTTTTCTGATTTTCTCAATACGCGCCCGTCTATGGCATCCATTTGGCGCAAAAACCGCCCAATTTGAAAGACTTTCTCTAACATCGCGGCTTGATCGCGGGGCGTTGTATGCTGTTTAATAAAATCGTCGGATTCAACATAGGCCGTAAACGCGTCCTCTATCGTTTTTGATAGTTCCGTATGGCTCCCATGACTAAATAAATCCTGTGTGGCTTCGTACATCATTTCAACCGTCGTAAGTAACTCTTTTTTAGAAAGTAGTTCGGGGCGGCTAAGGTTGTCAATGTCGGTAAACTTTGGGGCGGTATTGGTTTGTAAGGCAGT
>NZ_JAIXST010000005.1 GCF_027484545.1 Runella sp.
ATCAGGCACTTCGTCAAATATTTTTTTCCATTCCATCCTCAAAAATACAACCAACAACAATTATATGGCTATTTTTGACCTATGCCCTAAATTAAGATTATTAGGTGCGTTCAACCTGGCCTCTTTACGACTAAGAAGCTTTTCTGAGGGGGGAGCGTTGAAGTTTTGGAGGCGTTTGGTAAGTACAGCCTCTACCGAGTCGGCTAACAGGGTAGCCAGTGCATCAGGGGTGATTTGGATTAATTGGATTTGCATACGTCGTTTTGTTTAAATGACGCTGCAAAGGTGTTCAGGAAGATTAAAGGGAAAAATTTAGGAAAAATCCTTTTTGTCCTTTCTTTCAATGACGTTCAAATTCATTTAGAATGCCTGCAATATCACGCTGACTTGCCGGATATTTATTTTCTATAATTTTTACTACCATCGGAATATAATTTTTTCTAATCTTAACAGTCATAAAGTTTATATCAGTAGAATATCTTTGTAAAGTTTCTATGTTATATTCCCCCCCAAATTCTCTCATTGCAGTCTCAGCAGCTATCCTAATCATTTTCTTATTCTCGTTTGTTCGGTCTTGAATCTTAAATGATTGGACGATACCTAAACGTCCAAGAAAATAGATTAGGATAAAAAAAGCTTTGCTATTAAGAGGCTTAGGTTGTGGAGATGGTTCAATGCCTTGTATAATTAATTTTTCTCTTTTTTGGTTTATCCAATCAATCAGCACCTGCCTTAGTATTATTTCTTTAGGTTTATTACTGTTAAAGTTATGGAGTAATACCTCCAAATGGTTTAGGTATTCTGTAGTTTCCCCTTTCTCACTAAACCCAATGAACTGAAAATTTAGAAAAGCTGTAAGTTCTTGATTGTAAATAAGGTCTGTATATAAGTAAATACCATGAATCTGAATAAGTTTTTCTAAAAAAAGACCATCCTCAGTTTCTTGGTTTTTAGGTTCAACGAAAGTGTGCGAATAAAAATAATTAAGTTCTCCTTCATAAAACTCTCTTTCTTGCAGAGTATCAAATGGCAATCGAATGCCATACTTAGCAAATGCAGCCGATTTTTGGTCTGCCTCTATAATTTGGCGACATTCATAAGGGAAATCGCTCTCAGTTTCAATTCTTAAAATCCCTTTATCTAAATAATCTTTTTTGAAATCCAAAACATCCACGCTATCACCATCCATCACATTACTTGATGAACGACTACTTAACACCCAATCAAAGGTAAAAAACATGGGGAATTTATATTGTTTATTTTCCATGATTTACGCTGCATTACTCATATTAATCAGTTGTATTGTCATTCCTGTATCTTTCAACAGTTCGCGCAATTCGTCCAAGTGTTCGTTTCTCAAACGTTGATACTGTTCAATGATTAATGCGGGGCTATCGCCTTCTTGGTGCATTTTTATTGCATCATTGTCCATTGCAACCAATTCTAACAGGCGCGATACCCTTACCGCCCATTCTTCATAATTCCCTATCGTTGTCATTGTCCTAAAATTGTAGTTGAATAATTCCTTTGGATTTCTTCTCACGGCTTCGGCCAAACAAATGCAACCACCGTAAATAATCTGATTCGTAAAATATTCGTTGTCGGTGTTCTTTTGGGAAAATCCGAACAAAATAGGCATCTACGTAACTCTGCCTATTCCAATCTCTCAACAATTGTTCGTTGGCATCAAAAAAAGAGGCATCTACAAACGTCACTACATCAATATCACGAGGATTTGGTTTTTGAGTTGTAAAACTTCCGTCAATCCACTGATAAAACGCTCCATCTATAATTTGGCGCAATTGGTCGAGGTAGGTTAAATACTCTCTAAAAATCGCTGACCGCGTAGAAGAACTTGGAAATCCTTTGACAAACACCTCCTCAAAGGTTTCTATGTCAGTTTCAATCACTTCATAGGGTGTTAAGTATCCGTATTGGTCAAATGTCATTACACCTATGCTATTTTAATGATTCGTGCTTCTTTGGGTGCTTCAATGGCATTTTCTTTGCGCTGTTTCCAGATTTGCCGCAGCATATCCGATTTTTCGCGTGGGGTAAGTTTGATGTACTTCATAAATGCCTTTTCGGTCCTGTGTCCCGTTATAGCCCGTATCAACTCCATACTTGTACCTGCCAAATACTCATTGGTAGCAAAAGAACGCCTTGCGGCATGGGTTGTCATTAGTTCGTACTTGGGTCTTTGGATAGTAATTTTTTTACCGCCTTTGGTCATGGAGGTTTCAATAAGTTCTTCAAATCCAGCCAACTTGCCCAATTCCTTTAGGTAATCGTTCATTTTTTGGTTGCTCAATGTTTCGGGGAGGGAATTAGGGGTTTTGCCTTCATAACGTTTCATTATCGCCTTCACGTCGTCGTTTAGGGGAATGACAATCGTGTCTTGAGTTTTCTTGGGTGTTATCGTAATTTCTTCATTTGTTAAGTCTATGTCTTTTGCTTGAATATTTGAATAATCCGAAAACTGTAAACCGGTCCTTGCCCCAACGATGAACAAATCACGTACGCGTTCCAATCTGGTGTTTTTGGACAAATCAAGGTAAAAGAGGTGTTTGAGTTCGCTGTCATTTAGGTAAATCGCGTCGGTCTTTTCCTCCACTGATTTAAAAAGGCGAGGGTTGAAGTTTGGCAGATGCCCGTTTATTTGAGCCTCCATTAGAAACGTTTTTACCTTACGTAGGTGCTTACCTACTGTATTGGTGGCAAATTGCTTATCGTTGGTTAAAAACTTCCGGTATTGCGTGTAAAATGCCCCGTCGATGTTTTCAAAGTCGAACTTACTTTTTTTGTAGTATTTGTCTTTGAACTCCTGCAATGCTCGAAAGGCGTTTTGGTAAGTGAACAAAGTACTTTGGGTCATAGCAGTACCCGTCCTGTCAACAATGCGCGTTTCACAGTCTTTGAGGTATTGCTCTATGAATCCAAGCAAATCAAGTTTTTTCTTTTCCGTAATCGGATGGGGATTTATTTCAGGTGTTTGGTTGTAGAGGTCGCGCAATTCTTCTCTGGTAGGTGTTCTGTTGGTATCATTTACAAACCGACGAAATACATTTTCCGCAGCCGTTTTGATGTTAGAAAGGGTCGCATTTTTTTCCATTCGGCTGGAATCCCCTGCTAACACTTTTCCGTTCCAATGTTTGGGGATTACCGTTAGCCCTGTCGGATACCTCAGTGTGCCGGCATCATAGCGAACATTTAGGGTTATCGGGGTGGGTTTGGAGGAATGTACATCTCCAAGATAGTAGTTGAAAAATACCTTTGCCATGTCTTTAAAGTTGAAATCGAACGGTACAGCAGCACCATGACAAAGATACGTTTTTTAATAAAACTGTAAACGTGGCTGTAAACATTTTTGAATTAATATGAATTTTACTGAATCTTATTTAATCCTAATATTATTTAACCTATTGATAATCAGGATACTTTAGGTTAAATAAAGTTTGGTGAAATTGTAAGGTTCGAGTCCCGTCCGGACCGCTTGGAAGCTCAGAGAAATCTGAGCTTTTTTTGTTTTATGGCCTTTCTGATGCTTCTGAGGCATTTTTTTGAAAAATCATCGACTGATAGTTTTGCTACTTTTTCATACCCACTTTTTCGATTTTAGGTTCATGTAACTGATTTGTTCTGTCAACCTAAGCTAATTCAATATCCCTGTTGACATAATCAGTATTTTTATTTTACTTTGTAATAAAAAGTACTTTTAAAAAATAAAATGATTTTACATAAATCGTATTTAACCATTGCATTGGTCATGCTGGTAATCGAAATAGTGATTGCGCTTTTTGTACATGACGCTTTTTTACGTCCGATTGGTGGCGACTTTTTGGTTGTTATTTTGATGTATGCCACCGTTCGAGGATTTACCCGCTTTAAATTATACCCTGCCTTACTAAGTGTTTTACTCTTTTCGTACTTGATAGAAACCTTGCAATATTTCAAATACGTAGAAATTTTAGGATTGGAACAGTTCAAATTTGCAAGGGTTGTCATGGGTACGGGCTTTTCTTGGATCGATATGATTGCCTACACCGTCGGTGCCTTGTTTATTTTGTTAATCGAAACGAAATTTAATCCAACATCATCAAAATGGAATACTTTGTAGCGCCTGATTCTATTGTCAGGAAAATCTGGGGAAAAGCCGATACGGTACTTTTTATTTTTGCAGGGGCGTCGGCCGAATTCGCCTTAAACAAAGCGGTGGATTGGCTTTATTTTACTGGCAAATTACCTTCTGACCCGCTGGGACGTTTATTTTCGACCGTATCTTACGCCCGACAAATCGTTTTTGCCGAATACGATCAGGCACTTTTTGCCATTGATAAAATCAGTTCGATTCACCGGGCAGTGGAGCAAAAACGGGCAGCCCAAATTCCCGATTGGGCTTATCAGGATGTTCTTTTTATGCTTATTGACTATTCCATCCGGGCTTTTGAGTTATTGGAGCGAAAATTAACTCCTGAAGAAAAAGAAGAAGCCTTTGATGTATTTAACCGCGTAGGAGTTAGAATGGGGATTGGTGGCTTACCAACCAACTTTGATAGCTGGCAACAAATGCGCCAAGAACACATTCAGGAAAACTTACTTTCGAGCGATTTTACCCTTGATCTTTACCGACAGTATAAGAAACACTTAGGTTCCGGTCGATTTTTCATTCTTAAAAAAGCTCAAATTTTGGTTGTTCCTAAAAGAGTTAACAAACTTCTTAAACTTGGGAATCTCCCCATTTTTACTTCGGCGATTATTACCTACAAGTTCCTGCGATTATTGAAAATTGAGAACTATCTCAAAAATGTGATTCTTCCCGAGGCTTACAAACCACAAATTGCTGCATTGGATACCGTATAATTCAGGTTCTTTTCGTTAGACTGATTCCATCAGTTTCATTATTCCTATTTTGAATGAACTAAGTAACTGTATGATTAGTTGACCTTTAAGTTATTGAAAGTATGCCTTTTTGAAAGGTGTTATCAAAGAGGTTACGGTAAGTGGTCCCCATTACTCAACTTAATCGCTGCTATTCAATGGAAGCTCATCATGGCCATGATTTTTACGATCAACAAGGCGTACTGGGAAAATATGTCAGGTACAGGACGTGGAAAAGGTGTCCTAATGAAGTGATTGAAAAGCCCATTATTTTGTCTTTGCTGGGTTCTGAATTAACCGGCTCCGTATTGGATTTAGGATGTGGCTACGGTGCATGGGCGAACGAATTATTGGCAAGAGGAGCAAGCACCTACACCGGAATAGACTCATCCCGTAAAATGCTTGGCTTTGGTAAAGCGCTTGTCAAGGAGGAAAGAGCGGAATTTATTGAAGCGGATATTAATCAATGGGAGTATCCCGCTGCGGGTTATGATTTGGCCCTCGCCTGTTCAGTACTTCATTACATTGCCAATTTGGATGAATTATTGGCTAAAATCAGAGAAAGTTTAAAGCAAGATGGGGCATTGATTATATCGGTTGATAATCCAATTGTATCATCGTTTCGAACATCACAAAATAGATTTTCAAGAGGATTTGAGCGCTCTCATTACTTTAACCAGGGGGCCAAAATACAGGAATGGATGGGTGAGAAAGTGATCAGATACCACCGTACTCTTGAGGAATACTGGCGCGCCATTACTGAAGCAGGTTTTAGAGTAGAATGTATTAAAGAGGGGCTATTGTTGGAGGATGAGAACGAATCGGAAGAGGAAGAAAACCCAATACGTACAAATTTTTCAGAGCCTAATCCTAATCCTTTTGAAAAGTATATTGTCTCCACAATAATCCCTCCGTTTTTGATCATCAAGGCTATTAAAATTTAGAACTAAGTGAATTTGGGTAAGCAGGCGCTTACTTATTCTTTTTTACCCCGTTTTTTAACTTCTTCCTGCCAATTAATCCCTAAAAAACCAAACGCAGGATGTTGACCGCCAATGGTTTGTCGGACGAGTTCATCGGCAAAGTCCAAACCGTTGGAGCCATTGGTAAAATAAATAATGCCCTCTTTACGAGTCACGCTTACCATAATAAAACATTTGAAAGCGCCGTTGTCGCCCCAGTGCCAGAAATAGGTGTCGGTGAGCGTTTGTTCCAAGCCAATGCCTAATCCCCAGAAGGAATAAGGGGCCAACATGGCGGAGCTGGAAAAACGTTTGGGCAGTTGACCCTGGGGGCTGAGCATTTGGCTTATAGTATTTATTTAGCCCCGTTGAGTTAAGAAGGGCAGTCACAAATCGGGCATAATCATTGGCTGTAGTGTGCAGCGAATAGGCCATATTGGCCTGTTGAGGCTTCCCTTTTTGCTCTGCTTTCCCTTCTTCGTTGTGGGGCTGTGCCACATTGGCATCAAAAAAAGGCTTCCAAACATAACCACGGTGCGTCATTCCTAAGGGTTTGAGTACACGCTCTTCCATAAAATCGTTGATGAGCTGTCCCGTTATTTTTTCAACTACTTTTTGCAGGTATACAAATCCCTCTCCTGAATAGCCAAATCGTTCATTCGGTGCAAATCGCATCGAAAGCTCGGAAGATCGCCGGTTTCTGCGCCAGTTCGGAAATCCCGTACGGTGACTTAGAACCAGTCGGGCCGTAATTTTTTTGTATCGCTCATCAGAGGCGACATCCGGATAGGGGAGGTACTCGTACAAGCAGGGCTGTTAAGTTCTATTTTTTTGTTACATTTGACCAAATATTATATGGAATATGACACTAAATGAATTTTTCAAAGATTTACCAGATTCACGTCGAAGTCAGGGACAACGCTATGCTTTATCTGATGTATTGTGGATGATATTTTTAGGCATCAG